>JAFGAP010000020.1 GCA_016933635.1 Kosmotogaceae bacterium | reverse complement strand
CTTAATGGCGGTGCGCCGAAGAAGGAAATAGAGGAAGAGGATATCAAGGCTCTTGAAATGGGATTCGATAACTTGAAGGTTCATTATGAAAACCTTCGCAAGTATGGTATCCCTGTGATTGTTGCTCTCAATGAATTTCCACAAGATACTCGGAAGGAGAGGGATAAGTTCGACAGTCTCTGTGGGATGAATTCAATTCCTTACGAGCTATCAAGGGTTTGGGCAGAAGGCGGATCCGGCGGAATAGATCTTGCAAATAAGCTTGTAGAACTAGCGGAAGACTCAAACGATTACGAACCACTACTATCAATGGATCTCTCCTTTGAAGATAAACTTGAAAAACTTGCAAAAGAGATATACAGAGCAGGGAGAGTTGAGCTAGAACCGGCCGCGAAGAGCAAACTGAGGCTTTTTAAGAAGCAGGGAGTTGATCACCTTCCGATAATCGTTGCAAAGACCCAGTACTCAATCTCGGACGATGAAAAGAAACTTGGAGCTCCCGAGGGATATACATTCAAGGTACGGGATCTAAACCTTTCTGCTGGAGCGGGGTTTATTGTTGTAGTTGCCGGTAAGATAATGTTAATGCCCGGTCTTGGCAAAGACCCTAATGCCAAGCATATTGATGTCGATGCAGACGGAAAGATAAGCGGGCTCTTTTGAGGTGTTGACCTATGAGACTTGACGGAAAGATAGTTGCTGAAAGCATCTATACAGAAATCAGGGAAGCTCTTAAGAGCAAAGAGAAGGATCTTCCATCCCTTGTTTTGTTCTGCGATGAACCGGATGAATCCAACAGAACATACATGAAATCTATAAACAAACAGGGAGATAAGCTTGGGATAGATGTCATAGTAAGGAATAGCGGCAGCAATCCTGTTGAAGAAATTCTACAAATAAATGAAGACAAAACCGTCGCGGGAATCATGGTTATGCATCCTTTGAAGAATGCGGATGAAAAGGCCGTACTAGCTGCTCTAAGTCCCGAAAAGGATCTGGAAGGTAGAACTGTATCGAACCTTGGGGGAATCATTAACGACGAGGAGTTCTTTGCTCCTCCCACAGCTGAAGCAGTAATGGAAATTCTCACCTACTATGGAATCGAGATTAAGGGCCGGGACATTACTATTGTGGGAAGATCCAACACAGTAGGAAAGCCGCTAGCCCTTCTATTACTGAAAAAAGGAGTCGACGGAACAGTAACCGTTTGTCATTCTAGAAGCAGGGACATATCCGAGAAAACTTTCAACGCTGACATAGTAGTCAGTGCAGTTGGCATAGCCAGTTTTGTTAAACGAGAGATGGTAAGACCAGGTGGAATTGTAGTGGATGTGGGAATCAATTTCTTAGATGGCAAACTGGTAGGCGATGTGGATTTCGACGAGGTTAGCCAGATTGCCGCTGCGATAACCCCCGTACCAGGTGGTGTGGGTAGTGTTACGACAGCACTTCTCTTCAAACACTATATGAAATCTCTTGAAAGAATGGAGTCATAACAAATGAATGAACAGCCACTCTACAGAAGACTCAAGGAATACTCCTATACACAGCTGGAAGTGTTTGCAAGCGAGGTAAGAGATGCGATTACGAGAGTTGTATCGTCGAACACCGGCCATCTAGCCTCCAATCTGGGCACGGTGGAGCTGACGATAGCGCTGTATCGCATCTTCGACCCAGAAGAGGACATCATAATTTGGGATACCGGGCATCAGGCATACACTCACAAGCTACTTACCGGTCGTTATGGGTGCTTCGAATCTTTAAGAAAGAAAGGCGGAATCAGTGGCTTTCTGAATAGAAAGGAGAGTCCTTACGATCTATTTGGTGCCGGCCATGTAGGCACATCACTACCAGCAGCCTTAGGTATGGAACAAGCCGAGAACATCTTCCGTAATTCAAAGAACATAATAGTTGTGGCTGGAGACGGAGCACTGACTTCTGGAATGGCGCTTGAAGCACTTAATCAGATGAAAGACATAGGATCGAAGATAAAAGTGATTGTCAACGATAATGGAATGAGCATTGGAAAGAATGTTGGAAGTCTCTCCGCTTCTCTGGCAGAGCTGAGACTTAATCCAGTTTACAGAGAGATGAAAGGTGATCTGAAAAACGCACTGGAAGCAATGAAGCTCGGAAGTCTCGAGCAGTTTCTTTCGAAGATCAAGAGTGGCTTGAAAGCCTCTATTCTAGGAGGCAATTTGTTCGAAGACATGGGACTTAACTATGTTGGTCCAGTGAAGGGTCATGACTTCCAAGAAATGGAAGCCGTCTTCTCTGCAGTTAAGAATCTTAAAGAACCCTTCTTAGTACACGTGGTTACGAAGAAAGGCAAGGGTCTTGAGTATGCCGAAAGTAATCCAACAAGGTTTCATAGTGTGAGCAGAATAGATCCCGAGAATGGAGAAAAGATCTCGCGAAGTGGCGAAGTGACATACAGCGAGGTCTTTGGAAAGGTCCTAACCGATCTGGCAAGAAAGGATCCCTCGATAGCGGCTATCACTGCAGCGATGCCCGACGGAACAGGGCTGGCTGAATTCTCGGAAAAAAACCCGGCAAGGTTTTTCGATCTTGGAATAACCGAACAGCTGTGTACTACTTTTGCAGGTGGAATGGCTGCGGCCGGCGTCAAACCTGTCTTCGCTGTCTACTCGACCTTTCTGCAGAGAGCGCTAGATCAGCTGATTCACGACGTTGCCCTCCAGGATCTTCCGGTTCTCTTCGCGATAGACAGGGCAGGCATTGTCGGGCAGGACGGTGCGACTCATAACGGGATCTTTGACATTTCTTTTCTTTCGATGATTCCGAATATGCATGTTCTTGCTCCCGCATCTCTAAGAGAGCTCGCCAACATGCTGTTCACCATATTTGACCAAGGTTGGCTGACTCACCCAACTGCCATCAGATATCCCAGGGAAACGGAACTCGAAGACATTAATGAGATAACGTCCAATTTGAAGAAGATCGAAATGCTTAAGTGGGAAAAGCTTATTGACGGAAATGAAATCGCAATTCTCGCTACAGGATCCATGGTTTCCAGAAGCAAAGAGGCCGCTTACATCAACGGATGTACCCTTTTCAACTGTCGTTCAATAAAACCGCTGGACATAGGAACTTTGAGGCAAATCTTCTCGGATTATGAGACAGTAATCACAGTAGAAGAAGGAATAAAGAGCGGAGGCTTCGGCTCAAATGTAGCACTTGAAGCTATCAGACATAACTACAATGGTAGAATCGATTTAATCGCAATTGATGATGCCTTCTCTTCTCACGGTACAAGAGAAGAGGTGTTGAACGAACTGGGGTTGGATGCCAGGGGAATAGAGAATAGTATCTCTAAACTGAGAGGTGAAAAGAATGCAAGTAACTACAGAATTCGGTAAGATCGATATCTCTCTTCAGGCCATATCTTCGATAGTCAAGAAGGTTGTATCGGAATCTTACGGACCGGTCAATGTAGGATCGCCGCAAACTGGTTTTTTGGCGAAGTTATTCGGTACTGCAGAAGACTCGAGAAAGGGTATCAAAGTGACCGAAGAAATCGATGGCACCCTAGAAATCGATATTGATCTTATTCTTGAGTATGGTGTAAGAATACCAACGGTTGTAGAAAACATTCAGGAGAACGTATTTCACAAGCTGAAGGAGCTTACTGAAGCTACCAATATAAAAGTGAACATTCATGTTGTCGGCTTGCAGGACTGATGGGAGGCTCAAGAGATGAAACGTATCAACGGCAAGTTTTTTGTCGCTGCCTTCCGGAAAGCCGCTGAACGACTTCTTGCGAATAAAGATGAGATCAACGCGCTGAATGTCTTTCCTGTTCCAGACGGAGACACAGGATCTAATATGGCCGCTGCAATGATAGAGGCCTGTGAATACTTGGATAGATTGAAGAAAGATGATCTGGTGAGCGTCCTTGAAGCAGTCAAAACCGGAATGCTTATGGGTGCCCGGGGGAACTCCGGCGTTATCCTTTCACAGATATTCAGAGGATTTGCTGAGGGAATTGGAAACAGAAAATTCGTAAATACCAAAGCCTTTACTGAAGGGCTTGTTAAAGCAAAGGACATCGCCTACAGATCCGTAATGAAACCCGTTGAAGGTACTATGCTAACTGTAATGAAGGTGACGGCAGACACTGCAAACGAGCAATACGGAGATATTGAGGATTTTGAGGAATACTTCGAAAATCTAATCCATGTCGCTTTCGATACAGTGGAGAAGACTCCATCTCTCCTCCCCAAGCTTAAAGAAGCCGGGGTAGTCGACTCGGGAGCAAAGGGTCTCGCTCATATATTTGAAGGGTTTATGCTTGCAGTGAAGGGCGAACTAGAACTCGAAGGCCCTATTCAGCAGATGCCTCAAGCGATGGGGTCCTCAACGGAACGGATAGTTGAGATAGTCAGGGAAGAACTGAAATTTACATACTGCACGGAACTAATCGTGAGCCTCAACGACTCAGACAACTCAGAAGAAGTATCGGAAGCAATGAAGAATTATCTTGATGAAATGGGAGATTCGATAGTTATGGTTCATCAAGATGATATTATAAAGATCCACGTCCACACCGACCACCCTGGAGATGTGATCGAGAAGTTCTTGGGTGTAGGGTTCCTTCAGAAGGTGAAGATCGACAACATGAAGGTTCAGCATGAGCACATAGTTGACATTCAGTCGAAGGGGCCAGAAATGTATGGTAAAGGTAAACATCATGGGGTAATTGTTGTCTCTCCAGGCGAGGGTCTTGCCGACGTCTTGAAGAGCCTCGGTGTAGATCACGCAGTTAAGGGCGGTCAGACAATGAACCCGAGCCTTAAGGACCTTTACGAAGCAATTAGCAGAATTGCCGCAGATAAAGTGATTGTCCTCCCCAATAATCCAAATATCATTCTCACTGCCAAAGAGGCAGCGAACGCCATTCAGGACGATAATCCAGGGAAAGAGGTTTACATAATCCCGACTCGCACTGTGCAGGAAGGCATTGCGGCAATGACTGTATATAATGATGAAATGGATAGTGAAACACTGGTTGCAGAAATGAAAGAGGCAGCCGATTCAGTTTCTCCGATCTCGATTACCTATGCTGTCCGAGATTCGAGCATGAAAGGAAAGAAGATCAGAAAAGGTGAATATATTGCCATAGGAAGAGATGGTCTGATAAGCGCCGGCAGAAAACTGGAGAAACTCGTTCACGATTCGATCAAAGCGACGATTGGCAAGGACAGTGAAAAGGAAGTTGTGACGATATTTTATGGATCGGAAGTAACTGAGGAAAGTGCTGCAAAGCTTCTCGAATCACTTTCAGGAAGCTTCTCTGATCTTGAATTCGAAATTCATAGCGGTGGACAGCCTTATTATTACTACCTAATCTCAATTGAATAGACTTGTAACTCAGGAGGGAACAATGTACTTACAGGACGTGATAGGGAAATTAAACTCATACTGGTCTATGCAGGGATGTATCATAGATCAGCCTTATGATCTGGAGATGGGGGCCGGAACTTTCCATCCTTCGACCTTTCTTAGGTCTCTTGGGAAGAAGCCCTGGAAGGTTGCTTTCATTCAACCCAGTAGAAGACCTACAGATGGGAGATATGGCGAGAATCCAATGAGAGTTCAAAGATACTTCCAGTACCAGGTAATAATAAAGCCAAATCCAGAGGATTCGCAAGAGCTTTATCTCGGTTCTTTGGAAGCGTTGGGCATAAATCCTGTGGAACATGACATAAGATTTGTCGAAGATAACTGGGAATCTCCGACTCTGGGTGCCTGGGGAGTAGGATGGGAAGTCTGGCTAGACGGGATGGAAGTAAGTCAGTTTACCTATTTCCAGCAGGTCGGCGGCATAGACGTAGATCTAGTTTCTCTAGAAATCACCTATGGACTGGAAAGAATCACCATGTATCTTCAGAAGAAAGCGAACATATTTGATATAGACTGGAATGAAGAGTTCAAGTATGGAGATGTTTTTCTCGAAAACGAGAAGGAATTCTCCGCATACAATTTCGATGTGGCCGAAACTTCAAGGCTTTTCGAGCTTTACAGATTATATCGCGAAGAATTCGACCTCTGCTTGAAGAGTGGTCT
>JAFGAP010000171.1 GCA_016933635.1 Kosmotogaceae bacterium | reverse complement strand
TTATGAGATTTCCACCGAGCATGAAAGTCTTTCTAAGAGAAAGATTCATACCGAATAACAATTGGTTTCCTTCATTGGAAGGGGAGTACAAACGTTTCTTCGACGATGTACTTGGAAAAGACCAGGATTCCATAAGGGCCGCTCAACAGACAAGAGTATTCGGCAGATTTGCATTTCATTACAACTTCAACTCAATATACCGAAGAGTATGGCAGGCCTTTCAAGGGTTCGAGGGAACGAAAGATAGAATCGACGTATTCGTTGCCGTCGGCCTAGCAGGCGGAACTGGAAGCGGCATGTTCCTGGATTTCTTGGCGCTGGTTAGGCACATTGCCGCAAACTTACAGCTTGCGGCCATGGAAATGCATTTGATCATGACCCTGGGGGATATTATCTACGCCCAAGAAGGCGATGCGGCTCTGAAAAGAGTGTTAGACGCGAACTCTTATGCCGCCTTGAAGGAACTGAATTATTTCGTCCAAGACACTAGACAGTTCAGATTTGAAGTGAAAGACGCAAAACAGACTATTCCCCTTACCAGGGCCGAATCTTCACCTGCAGACTATGCTCACCTGCTAACATACAGCAACCATAAGGGCTTTGCATATTCCAACAGAGAAGAACAAGCGGCGATGACGGCAAAGTTTGTAGTGTCACTTACAAATGACAACATCATGCCCAGTTTGAGAAACATCCGAAATCTTGAAGTAGATGAGAAGACCGGTTTCAAGCAGTTCATTCTGTCTTTTGGTCTCGGATCGCTCGTGATAGATGTAAATGAAGCACCGCTTTTCGCAGCCCAGCGGATTTTCCAGTCACTTCTTAAGGAGAAACTGCATAATCCAGAAGGGGAAAAGTCACGTGGGGAGTTGTTCGAGAAACTACAAAGAGTTTTGTCCGGTGTCAGTTCGAAACTCATAGGCGGGGTGGAAAAACCCATTCTAAAAAACCTTTCGCCGTTAGTTAGTCAGAAGTGGATACTCGGCCTTAGCATCGACCGAGTAGATGACAATACGCTCGAGTCTCTTCTCCGCAGAATGCTTATTGACAACGATTCAACTCCTGCAATCCGGGACTACAGAAACGTCATAGAGAAATACCTGGACAGGTTTGCAAGAGGAGATATTGGTATAGTCCCTCTTGCGTCTGAAGTCAAAGCTCAAATATCTGAGGCAAAGACAATTCTCATTGAATTCATGAGGAACTCTGTCAAATCTATCGGTGGGCTTACTCAAATGAAGGATTTCGTTGAGTTGACAAACGTAGTATACAATAGCCTTGTTTCAAATCTAGATAGAGCTCTTACCGAGATCTCTACACAGAAAAAGGATTGGAATACGAGAGTTGACGGTTATGACGCTCAACTGAAAGAATTAGTAAACGATTCGATCGATGATTTGGCTTTTATGGTCAGCAAGAAGGGAAAACAAGACCGTCTCAATTCTGCGGACCAGCTTCTCTTCGCTCTGGCAAAATGGACCGATTTTTCGTTGAGAGAATCTCTGATTAGGAAGTCCATAGAATGGCTTCATGAGCACTTAGATAATGTAAGAATTTCGGGGGATCTTATCGGATCGGTCAATGAGCTTCTCTCGAAGAAGGAACTGGAAATCGTAAATATTGCGAGTGATGAAGTCCCGGAAAGAACCTGTGAGGAACATGTCTTTTCTAAGAAGATGATCCTCGAGATGGTAGATAGGATAATGAGTAAAGGCGTCGAAATGGTTAACGACATTATGGACGGTCAGAAATATACACTAGAGGAAATAATCAAGACTATTCCTGATGCAATAGAAAGGAATACTTGGATCAACTCCGAGATTGTAGTTGAAGAACTCAGGAGGTTCTACGACTCTATTCACGAAGTCATAAGAACACGTTCTACAGAGCTAAACAGCATCCTCGTTGAGGGATTCGACCAGAAAGAGGTAGAAAACATATTCAGTCTGAAAGAACTTGAAAGAATCTCCGAAGCTTTCTTCACTTACACAAATCTACCAACAAAAACTCTAACGCAGTTGATAAGTGATCTACCAGAGTCTGTGAAAGTGAAACTCAAGAAGACCGGAGCCTACAACAACATGGAAGAATGGATAGATACCGGAATAACGAAAAAGCCCAACCTCACCAGGATAAGTATGTATGTTGGATTGTCGAGCGATCAGGTTTTGTTAAACAACATGAGAGAGAATTACGAAAGCGCTATTGAGGAAAGACCCCTTCACGTTTTCAATAATCTCGATGTGGAAAAGATGCGGGAGCTGAACGGCAAGTCCTCCTTGACCTTCATCGATCAAGAAAAGCTTTACCGCACGGCGTTGGCCGCCGGAATCATAAGGAAGGAGAAAAGCTACCACTATTTGGCTGGCGAAAACGAACCTATTACCAAAATCGTTGATGGCAAGAAAGTCTGGGCAAAGCGATACATAGTACAGCTTCTGAACGAAGATGAGCGACTAAGAGACAGTGTTATTAACGGAATAAGAAGTCTGATAAAGGAAACTGAAATCGCTCGCCTTACCGAAATCTTCTTCAAAAAATCCCGGAGTGGGCTGACAGAAGTTCGTGACGACATTGAGGTTGAACTCTTCAGAAAAGACCTCACTGATAGAGGAGTAAACATCTGAGATCGAAGAGCGGCCAGAAGTATTTCTGGCCGCTCTCTTTATGGAGATTCAAATGTTGCTCTCGGATTCTCTGAAAGGCGTTTTCACAAATCTTTCAATCACGCTTGCGAACTGTCTGACTGTTTCGATCGCGTCAAATATCTCTAATCATAAACAAATAGGAGGTCAAGATGGAAGTAGATTTCGGAAAGCTACAACTGACAGAAGAAAAAACTCTTGAGAGTTACTTTGAAGAATCCGTCAACTTGAAGCTAATAAACTCTCTTATAATCGCGAAAGAAAAGGAGAATTTTCGAGGAAATGAGCTTTCCTCTTATTTCAAAGGTT
>JAFGAP010000170.1 GCA_016933635.1 Kosmotogaceae bacterium | reverse complement strand
GTTCATCTCTTTCTTTGGAAGCAAATTCAGGAAGCTAATCTTTTAGGAGGTGGAACAATTGATGAAGAAACTGACAATTATCGGTGCCATACTTTTCGTTTCCGTGCTCACACTCGGTCAGGGAAATCTCATAATCTACGGCTGGTCGGACTACATTCCCAGTGAGGTTATTGATGCCTTTTCTCAGGAGTATGGTGTAAATGTGACTTACGACAATTACGATTCGAACGAGACAATGTTCGCCAAGATCAAGGCTGGAGCGCGAGGATATGATCTTGCCATGCCCTCTGCAGATTACACCAGCATAATGATCAAGGAAGATATGCTCATTACGATAGACAAATCTCTGGTACCCAATCTGGTCAATATTGATCCCTCTGTCATTGAGCAGATGTACTACGATCCAGAAAACACATACAGTATCCCCTACATGGTAGGAACTACGGGAATTGCAGTCAATACGAAGTATGTCAAGAGCTACCCTAGGTCATGGAAGATCTTCGAACTGCCCCAGTTCAAGGGAATGATGTCCATGCTGGACGACATGAGAGAGGTCTTCGGAGCCGCACTCAAGTTCCTTGGATACTCTGTCAACACAACGAAAACGGATGAGCTCCAAGCGGCAAAGGAACTAATACTTACCTGGAAGGAAAACATTGCGAAATTCGACAGTGAACTCTTTGCTAAGGGCGTGTTATCAGGGGAGTTCTGGGTTGTGCACGGCTATGGCGAAAATATCTTCTATGAGGCGACCGAAGAGGAGCTCGAGGACATCGATTTCTTCATTCCGGCTGAAGGCAGCACTTTGTGGATCGACAGTTTTGTCATCCTGAAGGGCGCCAACAATATCGAAAACGCCCATTTGTTCATCAACTACATATTGAGGCCGGATGTTGCAGCGAAGGTCTCTGATTATCTTCTCTTACCATCACCGAATGTACCGGCAAGAGAACTGATGGAAGAAGAACCTGTCTACTCTGCCGAAGAAATGGAAAACACCGAATTGATAAAGGACCTCGGAGAGGATCTGGGAATCTACAACTCTCTGTGGAACGAAATTCGGTTCGGTCTTTAGTATAGAGTTCATCAAGGCAATCAGAGCTCGTTCAAAAAACGCGTCTCCTAGAGGAGATGCGTTTTTCTTTGAAAGTCGGAAAGGGTTTGCTCGTATTTGTTTGCATGTGTTACACTTCTACAGGCTGCAGACTTCTTAAGAGGTGAAAGATGGTTTCTATTGGAGAATTCGGAAGCAAGATCAAGGAGAATATTTCCAGGGTAATCGTTGGAAAGGAAAAGACTATAGAGAGGGTACTGGCCGTTCTGATAAGCGGTGGACACGTCTTGATAAACGACGTGCCGGGCGTGGGTAAAACAATGCTGGCAAGAAGCCTGGCGATTTCTCTCGGGCTGGAATTCAACAGGCTGCAGTGCACTCCGGACCTTCTGCCGGGCGATGTGACCGGTATAAGTATTCTAAACCTGAAGACAAACGAGTTCAACTTCAGAAAGGGCCCAATTTTCACCCAGATTCTTCTCGTAGATGAAATAAACAGAACGACCCCAAGAACACAGTCCGCTCTTCTCGAGGCAATGGCCGAGAGACAGGTCACCGTAGACGGCAGGACTTTCCAGATGGAGAAACCCTTCTTCGTAATTGCAACGCAGAACCCGGTCGAGTTTGAAGGAACCTTTCCGCTTCCCGAGGCGCAGCTTGATAGATTCTCCATCTCCCTAACGATGGGATACCCCGATGAGAAAAGCGAAAGAAAACTTCTGAAGGGAATCTCCACCGAACATCCGATAACTTCTCTTAAGCCCGTATCCGGTCAAGACGAACTAGATTCGGTTCTAAAGCAGGTCAAAGAAGTAGTAATAGAAGACTCCGTTCTCGAATACATAATCTCTATCGTAAATGAGACCAGAAACCACCGGGACATACAGCTTGGCGTAAGTCCAAGGGGATCGATCTCCCTTATGGAAACGGCCAGGGCTCTTGCAGGTATCAGGGGCAGAAGATTCGTAATTCCCGATGATGTCAAGGAAACGGCCAGCGATATTCTTTCCCACAGAATAATAATCAAGCCTGAAGCCCGGCTTATGAGAAGGACTAACAGGGATATAATAAACGAAATAGTCGAATCTCTTCCCATACCGATCAATAATGAAAAGACTTGAGCTGGAGGAGATAAGATCTCGAAAAGGACCGCTCATAATTGCGACGGGCTTCTCTGTCGGTTGGTCTCTTTTCTTCTTCAACGCCTATTCGGCAATCTTTCTAACCCTTTCTGCGGCTGTATGGATCTACTACTATCTCTCTAAACTCACCCTGAAAAATCTGACTATAGATCGCTCCGTTGATAGAGAAAGGCTCTTTCCGGGCGAAACCCTTACTCTCGTTCACACTCTTCAGAGGGTACCCCTCATCTCTCTCGGCCTAACTGTAATCCCGGTCATTAGAGCCGAGAGAGAGTACGCAGCACCAAGAGAGAGTTCGATCTCCCTTTCCTCTACCGAGGACAGCAGAGTTGAATCGAAAGTGGTTTTCAGAAGACGGGGCGAGAAGGATCTTTCGAGACTGATCGTTGCGTGCAGAGATCCGCTGGGACTTTTCTCTCACAGCGCCACGTATTGTACGCCTCAATCGGTACTTGTACTTCCCAAAGTGATGGATCTTGAGACCTTTCCTCTAAGGTTAAGAGAACTTCTTCCCGGAAGAGAAAGCGACTTCAGACTGATGGAAGACCCCGTTGACTTCAAGGGGATAAAAGAATACGAGAGAGAATCTTTGAACAGGATACACTGGAACGCCTCAGCCAAACTCGGAAAGCTAATGAGTAAGGAATTTGGATACACTGCCGTGAGCAAAACAATTCTCTATCTGGATCTGAATCTTTCGAGAGAGGTCTTTGCCCGTGATGTCTGGGAAAGGATAAGGATAGATTACGAAGAGATAGCCGTTCAGCTTGCCCTAGGTCTAATAAGGCTTTCCTACAAATCTGGTGGAAGTATACGACTGGTAAGCGTGGGAAAAGAGGTATTGAGATTGAGCGATCGGGGAAGAGACTGGATAGACTTCGCCGAAGCCCTTTCAAATACAAAGGGTATCGATCATGGATTTCAGCTAGACAAAATAATAGAAGATGACCTTGAACAATTCGATCCCTCGACAACTGTTGTCCTAATATCGCTATATCTCGGCGAGGAGATTCTGCCCCAACTCTTGAGGGCAAGGTCTCACGCCAGTAGAGTCGTAGTCATAATAATACCGTTCAGTCCCAGAGAACCCTGGATGAAGAGAAACGTATCTTATCAGATGCTTCCGAGAACGATCGAGGAGCTTAAGAAACGCGCGGCCTTCCTCGAAGAAGAGCAGATAATCGTACGAGTGGTCGGAGACGACCAGTCAATTCAGGAGGTGCTTCTAGATCTCTAAAATCGACAAGACCTCTATAGCCGCCTCGGTTGTCGTATTCGCTGTCAGCTACGTACAGCTGTTCTTTTCCGGTGGAGCTGTTTTCGCATTAATCCTCGCAGGACTGGTAGGCTTTCTATTCTACTTTGGAAGAACGAAGGCCGGCTGCAGTATCTACTTCATTCTTCCGGTCTTACTCTTTACTACTACGATACTGCTTGTAGGTGTCTTGAGAACGGATGTCGTGCAATCGCTTTCCGCGTTGGGATCTATCGTGGGAGTAATACTCTCGATGGACAGAAGTGTCCGCCTTGCAGTTCCCGGTCTCTTCATGGTTGGAGTTTCACTTTCTTTCAGTCCCAATCTCTCTCAAACCGGAGCTTACATTACACTTGCCATAGTCCTTGTCAGACTTCTTATGACACGCAATGTTCCCAGACTCTTCCTTGTGCTCTCAATCTTGATCCCCCTTGTTTCTCTGAGCCTTTTGGGAAACTACAGAGGAGGAATCATATCAAATGAAGAAAGAACCTCTACGGCCAACCTAGTTGAAAGCGAAAAGGAATTATTTCCAGAAGAGGGTGTTACCCAAGATGCTACAGAATTGACTTCTGGGTCCTCTTCAAGAGGTTCTTCAGATGATATCAATTTGCCCGTCCCCGAAGAAGTCGCCGAGGTACGCCTTATTGACTCCATCTTTCTCTTCGGATTCTACACAATAGCCTTGATCCTTGTAATTGCCGTATCCAGGAAGGCTATCCTGGAAATGGGACGATGGAGTCGTCTTGTCCCTCCGTTGATTGTCCTCCTTTCGGTAGTGGCAGTACTGATTGGAGGATTCATGTATTTGAGATCTCTTCCTCTTTCTGAAGAAATAAAATTCGGGACGGGCGGTCTCTCCAATCAGACGTCGATTGCGCCTCCCCAATCGGTTGAAGGACTGCCTGAAGAAAACGAAGAAGATGAACCCGAAACCATCCTTGAAAAATCGTCGGCTTACAATATTCTAAGATGGTTGACTCTAGCTGGAATTCTCCTTCTTTCAACCCTTCTTGCGTATTTTGTGATAGTCATTACTAGAAAGCACCAGACCGTCTCTTCAACTTCCAAAACCAAAGACACGATCTTGACGGAGGTTCGTCAAAGCGTTTCTATGCCGCCCCGACTAAGTGAGGACAGAGACTTCATTATCTCCAGCTATAAGTGGCTAAGAGAGTTCTACTTTGAAGAGTACTGCCAGCTGACTCCCTTCGAGCTGATTCAGCAGACGGAGGACTCGTTGAAGCCTCTTCTCCTAAAACTAACGGAAATCTATGTTCCAGTCAAATATGGAAATCTAGAACCGGCAGGCCATCAGTGCAGAGAGTTTCACAAGCTTGTACTGGGTCTAAAAAAACTCCTGGACGGAAAAAACGGAGCTTATGAGAGTGCATAATAGTCTCTATCTGTGCGGCTTTTCGCATATTG
>JAFGAP010000169.1 GCA_016933635.1 Kosmotogaceae bacterium | reverse complement strand
TATTTGCTGTGGGGCGTAGCCAAGTTGGTAAGGCATCAGATTTTGGCTCTGACATCCGTAGGTTCGAATCCTGCCGCCCCAGCCAGAAGAGGGTGGCTTACGCCACCCTTCATTCTACTAGTTAACAGTCTCAGTAGCACCCTCGCTATCGAAATTCACGTCTAAATCAACATCTCCAATAGAAGAAGGCTCATCATTGCCAAAAGGAACTTCCAGTTCACCTGTACCAATCTCAGTGTCGCTAACCGTTTCAGTCGAGGCTTCAGTAGAAGTCGCGTCGGTCGTTGGTGTTGAATCGATGGTATTCTGAGCATTGAGTTCGGAAATCTGGAATTCTATTGTTTCGATGAGAGATCCGATAGTCTCGTCCTCGGGATAGAGCTCGGCAAGTTTCTCGAGATAGTGCTTTTCACTGAGAAGGTATATCTGGGTCATCTGTTCGTTCTGCTCCATGTTAGCCATCTTTTCATATATATCCACAAGAAGATATAGAGCGCTCATCTTGAGTTCCGTTGCTGCTTCGGTGGAGTTGATAACCTTCTGATTGAGATCGCTTTCAATTCCCTGAATTGGAGAATCCAGGAGAAGCGATCTTGCCTGAGCACCGAAGTACTGTCCATAATATTCGAGATAGCTGTCGAGTAGCTCGGGGCTTTCCAGAAGAGGCCTTATGTTTGTGTTATAAGAAGTCTCATTGTACATGTATACAACTTCGGGATTATCACCGTCTATCTGGTACATGTAGTCTATCACTTTCGTTGAATTTGGCATCACAGAATAAAGGTATCGCACCGAATTCTCGAAGCGCAAGTTCTTGTTATCAAGCAAGTTACGTTTCTCCGTGAGAGCCTCTTCGATTTCTTCAGAAGTCTCCACGTTGAATTCACTCATATACTCTTTGGCCCTTTTCGCTTCCGTAAATACGCTCCTGGCCTCAGTATCTGTCGATGGGATCGTCTCGAGCTTGCTGTCAATTTCGTCGATCGTCAGCGATGTGGCTGTAGACGGTAAAGTCAACAGCAAATCCTGAAGATCTTCAAGATCAAATATCTGGTTTCTAAGCTTCGTTATCTCGTTTTCGGCAAGCTCAGTGTAGAAAACAACGGGAAGATACGAGTCTCCAATCAGGAGATTGCCGGATTCGTCGAAGTGGTCTTTCTCAAGCTCCTCAAGAAGCGCACTTGACTTTTCGGGGTTGGAAACTGCATCATCATATCTGGCGTACATCTGCAAATCGGGATCGTTGACTGAATGCGAAAGATTGTTCTCTTCGCGGTAGTCGGCTAGCCAGGTATTGAACTCCTCATTTTCAAACTGACCGAGCTCAGTCTTATAAGCCGAAGTGTTGACGAACTCCTCGAAAGTGTTGAAAGTCGTCTTGCTGTTCACCTGAATCAAATGGTAGCCGAACTGTGATTCTATAGGGCCAACTAAGATACCCGGTGTAGCATCAAACGAGGCATCTTCAAACTCCTGCACCATCTGACCCCTTCCGAATTCACCAAGGGCCCCACCGTTTATCGCAGTGCCAGTATCGATAGAAAACTGAGTCGCGGCGTCGGTAAACGAGATCTCACCGCTGTCTATCATCGACTTAATCTCAACCGCGCTCGCTTCATCCGATACTAGGATGTGATTTGCGTCGACTTTCTCATAATTTATCTTCAGATCTTCCATGTTTTCGTTGACGTAGCTCTCAAATCTCTCCTCCATGTCTGGAATCGCTTTCTGTGTTACATTAGTTGTAAGCAGCTGGGTTGCCACGTAGTCTCTTATCAACTCAGAGAAGGCGTCTACCGAACCATACTGATAAACAATTGCGGATTTCGTTTCCTCGTCAGCCACATATTCATCGACGATTCTCTTCGTTTCCGCATCCACCTGTTCCGCAGTGGGAAGGACACCGTTCTCCGTTGCGTAAAGAAGAAGTGTCTTCTGATCTATCAGTGACTTGAACAAATCATATCTGATTCCCATTTCACTGGGATAGTTTTCCGTTTCAAAGTATGGATCGAGGTTGTAACCCTGACTTCGAAGGTTCGTAAGTGTGTCGCGCACCGATGTCTCGTATTCTGAATAAGTGATCCAGTAATCTGAATTTGAGAGAGGGGTACCGTCTTTTGTAAGCCCTCCGACAGTTTCGCTGAAACTGATTTCCGTACCCGTGTCATTCTGATTGCCCTGGGAGTTCCCTCCTAGATACTGGGCAACCGACCACCAGATTATTCCAACTCCAAAGAGTATGGCAACAGCCCACACAACCGGCCGTTGAATGGATTTCATGAAATTAGAATTTCCTCTCGATTTCCTGTTTGGCATTTAGTTTTCAACTCCCTCCAAGCACCTAATACTCTACAACCAATAGGGGGAGGTTTATGCCTCCCCCGGCTTCACGAATTATACCATAGTAAGTATGCTCTTGTAATCGGCGCAATATCAAGAAAGATGACCGATGTAACTAACCAACTTGCTTTGCGTAAACCTTGAAATCCAGGTGAGGAAATATCGAGTCAATCCATTCAAGGGTCTTTAACCGGTCATCGTCAATCGAGTCACTCTCGATCTCTCTGTAAAGCGTAAGCAGCCTGTCAATGTGAGTCTTTGTTCTGTAGACCGCATATTCTACGGTGGTGTTGGTAGTTATTATGAAAGCCCAATCGCTTGACTGAGCAAGGAGAAGCTCTCTCGCCATCTGATTGAGTGCCCTAATTTTGAGAGCGTCTTCGGTTCTCTCATACTTCCTTGCAAGCTCTATCATTCTCCTAGAACCTTCGTCCAGATGCCTGTATATCCAGTCATTTCTACCGTTCAGCCAAACCTCATTGTACCCGTTTGCTCCCCATGTTGATGTATTTGGGGTTACAACCTGCGCCTGTTCCATGGATCCCATCACTTCAGGCGGCGTTGAAGGAACAACGGTTTCGTCCCCATTTAGTTCTCTGAATAGCTCTTCAATAAAGAGAGGCCCTTCGTACCACCAATGTCCGAAAAGCTCGGCATCAAAAGGCGCAACTACTACAGGTTCCTCTCCATCGAACTGCCTTGAAAGCCTTCTCACCTGTTCTCTCTTTCTATTTGCAAAATCTCTTGCATGCTCGATCGTTGCCTTTCTTGCATCATCGACATCGTAGTAACTCTTCTTATTCAGAGCTACATCCTTTCCCGTTATCTTGTAATACTTTATGCCAGTATTGCACCGTTCCCCACTTGGATCTATGTAGGGTCTTATATAGTCCTCTTCACGATCGAACCCAACATCCCTGTAGAATTCTCTGTATCTGGCATCTCCGGGATAACCTACCTCAGCGCTCCAAACTTGCTGGCTAGATTCGGGGTCTCTTGCAAATACAAAGACATTCTCCGGTGTAACCACTGGTCTGTATACCCCGTATCTTGGAGCGGGATCCCCGTACCAGAGACTGTGCGAATCGACGAAGAAGAACGAGAGACCATGTTCGCGCAGGTAGGAATCGAAGCCAGGAACGTAACCACACTCCGCCAACCAGATTCCTCTCGGATCCTTTCCTACATGTCTCTTGTAAGACTGCACTCCGATCTCAACTTGCGCATTGATAGTCTCCGGGAAACCTGTCATAAGGGGTAGAAAACCATGAGTAGCGTTACACGTTACGATTTCCAAGTCTCCGCTTTCCTGGAGTTGGGCAAACTCTCCAACAAGATCTCCGCCGCACTCTTCATAAACTCTTTTTATTTCCTGAAGCTCTTTTAAATAGTGCATAGCTAGTCTATTCGCAGCGGGATGTTCCGAGACCGTTCTCGAAATCTCGCTCCCGGCCAATTCAATGGAAGAACCCAGATAATTGACATACTTCTTTTGCAGATCTCTATTGGCAAGCATCTCCATCAGAGGTGGAGTTATACTCATTGTAACCCTGAAGTTCACATTGTCATTTTTCAGTCTTCTGAAAACTTGAAGCAAAGGAATGTAAGTTTCCGTAATTGCTTCAAAAAGCCACCTTTCCTCCATGAAGCTTGGAAAGTCAGGATGGTTTATGAAGGGCAGGTGTGCGTGGAGCATTAGAATTAGTCTTCCTCTTTCCATTCAATCATCTCCCGCTCTTGCTCTTCGAGATAGTTTTGATGAACTCCTCAGAAGACGGATTGTCCGTCGGCCCCGAAGACTTAGCTGCCCGTTCGAAGACGAATTCCTCATGAGATGCTTTGTACTCCTTCCTCGATCCCTTCTTGAGGTCTACCCAGATTTCGTGATCGGAAAATTTCGGCGAATTTCTAGGTGTCCTTGTAATCCTAGATTTCAAAACACTTCTGAAGTCTCCCTTGCTGTAGTACCCAATCTCTGCAATGTAATCTGCATCGGGGAAATCTACCTGGAAGTACCAGTTTCCGGCATCGGCGGAAATGTCGGCCTCCTTGAATCTGTGAGCGTTCTTTCCATCGTAGATAATGTTTGTGATATCACTGACTCTCACCAGAAGCTTTGAAGAATGATCTGAAACTCTTCCTGCAGTATCGTCAGATAGATCCCACATCACGTAAACCCAGTAGGGATTGATCGGGTGAATAACTACAAAGTCACGCGAATATGATGAAGGAATTTCGGCATCTACTGGTTTAGATGGACGAAGTATTTCTGAGGGACTGCTCTTTGCAGCAGCACTGCTCGATGTTTGTCTACTCTTTTGAGCAAGTTTCTTCAGGATACGAGTGATATCCTTCTTTCTCATCGTTCTTTTCAAGTTGATTCCCATCATCTTGGCATAACGACGAAGGTCCTGAATCGTTGGATCTTTACTAAGGAAAGTTAGAATCTCTTCGTTGCTCATATAAAAAACCTCCTGGGCATGATTTCCTACTCAGATAGATGATAGCACACTCCAGGACGAAAATTCAAGGTATTACAGGTGAATAGCGGCGATTATTATCATTTTTCTTTCTTAGACAACAAAACATGGCCGGTTTACGAAATATCTCTTAACTTATCAACCACATAATCAGACATATAGTCACTGTCTACCTGAAACTGCGAACCGTCGCTCATAACCTTGACAGTCACAATGTCTCTTTCAATCTCTTCTTTTCCAACTATCAAAGAAATCTTTGCGCCTATTCTTGCCGCGTGCTTCATTTTGTTGCGCATATTTCTCTCCATAACATCAACGTAAGTTGAGACACCCATCTTACGAAGTCTTCTGGAATAGTCGAACCCCCGGATGCTTTCCTCTCTGCCAAGTGTAAGTATTGCAACTTGGGGAATTTCGGGGACGTTCACATTTACCTTTTCTGACTTAAGAAGCATTACTATTCTCTCTAACCCGATCGCAAATCCAACTGCCGGGCAGCTATTCCCACCAATGTATTCGACCAGACCGTCGTATCGACCTCCACCCACAAGTTGGTCCTGACTTCCTAGAGATGAAGAGCGAATTTCGAAGGCCGTTCTGCCGTAATAATCAAGTCCTCGGACAAGGGATGGGTCGACTTCATATTCAATTCCGGCCTTCTCGAGATACCACTGGAGTTCCTCAAAATGATTCCTGCAGTCTTCATCAAGATAATCAAGAATACTGGGAGCTCCTTTGGCGTACTCTTTATCTATCTTACAATCGAGTAGTCTCAATACGTTTGTATCAAATCTTCGCTGACAATCGTTGCACATTCCCGGAAGTTTATCCCGGTAATAATCTCTGAGCGCAGTTTTGTAATTTTCCCTGCATCTGGGGCAACCGATCGAATTAATGAAAAGCTTCGCTTTGTTTATCTTCAGCTCCTTTAGAAAACTGTAGGCCATCTCGATTATTTCGAAGTCGGCCAACGAACTCTCGGATCCCAGTATTTCTGCACCGAACTGATGGAACTGGCGCAATCTACCGGCCTGAGGCTTTTCATAACGGAACATGGGACCGTTGTAAAAAAGTTTGATTGGAGAACCAAGATTCACGAAGGAATTCTCGATAAAAGCCCTAGCGACACTCGCGGTACCTTCCGGCCTCAAGGTTATCGATCTGCCGCCCTTGTCTTCAAATGTATACATTTCCTTCTGAACAACGTCTGTTGACTCACCAACGCTTCTCTTGAAAAGTTCGGTAGCTTCAAAGATTGGAGTCCTTATTTCAGTGAAGGCGTATCTATGCGAGATACTTCTAATTGCCTCCTCCACGTATTGCCAGTATCCAATATCGTCAAAGGTTATATCCTGGGTCCCCTTAATTCTGGTAATCATGGTATTATGCATTCCTCCGTCTTCTTAATAGGATTTTCCCGTCTCTCAATAGTTTAGTTATAGCATATATTACGACCAGAAATTCGAGCCTTCCCAGGAACATGCCGATTGTTTCAGTCCAGATCAGCCCAGAAGGTGCGCTAGGAACTGTTATTCCAACCGAGAGACCGACTGTGCTTAGGGCAGATGCATATTCAAATGCCGAAAAGGCCATCGAGTGACCGTAGGCCATCAGCACGCCAGTTCCAATGGCATACGTAAGGAAGTATAGGGAAAAGACAAGCAGAATCTCTTTGACAAGAGAGTTGTCTATATACCTCTTCGTTTCACCTTTCCAGATTTCCTCCTTAAGGATTGCGTCTTTAGGAAGGAAGTACTTTCTGATTTCCAACCATAGAAGCTTTATGAGAGCAAACAACCTGTACTGCTTTAGTCCTCCAGATGTTGAATCGAGGTCTCCCCCGAATATCATGAGCAAAACAATCAAATAGATCCCAAAATGATTCCATGGGACGAAATTCACTGTCGAAAAACCGGTTCCCGTCAATGCCGACACGGCTTGAAAAACACTGTGGCGAAATTGCTCAGTGCTCGAAGAGTAGAAAATGGACAGAGTGCCTGTCATCAATAACGGCGTGAAGATCGCCAGTATGACGAACATCAGCTTTGGCTCTCCGTTCTTCCAAAATGCTCTGAAGTTCCTCTTCCAGATAGTATAGTGAATCCCGAATCCCGTAGTTCCAAGCAACATCAGCGCTATGGTTACAATCTCAACCGAAACACTGTTGAACTCAGCGATCGATCCAGTCTTTGTAGAAAACCCACCTGTTGCCAGAGCAGTGAGTGAATGATTTATAGCATCGAAGAGATTCATTCCAGCGATTCTGTACATTATTATGCCTGCCACGCCGTATGAACCGTATATTACCGCTATTGTACGCGTCGAACTTCTGATATTAGGCACAAGATTGTCCATGCGACCCTCGGCTTTATAAAGGCCAAGTCCCGCCGGTCCTAGGATCGCTGACATCATGATTATTGCGATGCCGGCTCCTCCAAGATACTGCATAATACTTCTCCAGAGAAGAAAGCTACCAGGAATCGTTTCAACATTTACGAGAGTCAGACCCGTAGTAGTCCAGCCGCTTGTGGATTCGAAAACGGCCTGTGTGAAGTTCAGATAGCCGGCAAAAATAAACGGGAGCGCCGAAAGGATAATTGCTATCACCCACGAAAACAAGACCACTATGGCCCCTTCCTGAACACTTATCGGTGATCCCGGGCGGACCTTCATAGTCAACTTCAACACCAGCCCCATTACAAAACTGATCAAAGCGGCCTCTACAAAAGCAAGACTCTGGAGGAAGACATCGGGATTCCATATGCAATACAGTATTGGAATTAGCAGGACAATCGGAAAGAAGACAAACAGATTCCCCAGATATCCAAAAACCAGTCTGTATCTCTGTCTCAAAAGATTGAGAAACATTCACACCTCTCCCAGGAGAGTTTCGAAGACGGAAGACTGTACCGTTGGACTGCTAAGTACAAGAAGAACATCTCCCATTTCAATCACGGTGTTTCCTCTTGGGATAACAACCTCATCCTCTCTGACAATAGCACCAATAACGCTTTCATCAGGGAGAGGGATGTCCTTTATCGCCTCTCCAAGGATAGGCGATTTGTCTGTCATCTCTATTCTCAGAATCGAAACCTTCTCTGAAGACGGAAGGAGATTCGTAATGTGCTCTCTGAAGAGGCTGTCTTCAAGCGCGACACCAAGGATCTCAGTCGGACTGACTACGCTCTTTATCCCCATCTTTTCGAAAACCGCCTTGTTGTCAGGATCATTTACCATCGCAACCGGTCTCTCGATTCCATAGACGCGCGAAGCAGTTAAGCAGGCAACGAGATTATCCTGATCGTAAGGAGTCAGAGCAACAAAAAGGTCGGTACGATCCAGCTCGAGCTGCTCGAGAACGTACCGTTTGCTTCCGTCACCCCTTACGATGATGGCGCGGAGCTTCTTGGCCATTTCGTCACAGAACCTCTCGTTCTTGTTGACAAGCATAACGTTATGGCCTTTGGTCAGGAATCTTCTTGCGAGATGGTAAGCAATCTTTTCGCCACCGATCAAAACGATCTTCATTTGTCGTCACCGCCGATAAAATGCAGGGCGTTCTTAATACTCTCGACTGCAAGGAGAGTTGGGCAGATCACTTCTATTCCGAAATCCGAAAACATTCGGATGTTGTTTGGATCGTAGGCTCTGGCAACAACTCGTGGTACCTCGAAATACTCTCTTGCCGACATCGAGATCATAAGATTCGTGTTGTCATCGGTAGTAAGAACAAGGGCAACATCTGCCTTGTCAAGCTTGGCTTCCTTAAGCACATCGAGCTCCGTTGCATCGCCTAGAATATTGAAACCCGTGAATTCGTTCGACAGTGCATCGAAAGAAGAGTCATTTCTGTCGACAATGACGACGCTGCACCCCATAGAAGAGAGCCAGTTTGCCATTCTTGAACCAAGCCGTCCGCAACCGAATATCACCACATAGTACTCATCTTTTTTTATAGCACCTTTCATGAAAGGCATTTTCTACTCCTCTAGCTTCTTAAGCTCAGTGGAAGCGTCCTTAAAGTCCTCATCAAGTGAGAGCGAGGCCTTGAGATGTTTTATGGCTATTCTGGGATTGTCTTTGGCCACAAGAAGTGCGTAAAGAAAATGCGGAAAGGGTGAACCCGGAAAATCGGAGAAGAGGTTTCCCATAAGAGACTCCGCCTTCGCCGTCTTCCCTTCCTCAATCAGCCTCTTAATCTCCCTTGCTCGTTTGTAGATGCTGTCTTCTTCTCTCAGCGCAAGTTCCGTTGCATCTCTGATCTCCTGTGGCGTAAACGGTTTAGTCAGGAAATCAACAATTCCCGCTTTGAAAGCGCTCCTAATCGATTCCGGGGATGTGTCCGAAGATATCACTATCACAGGTATTGAGTAACCTCTATTCTTAAGTTCTTTCAGAAACTGAATTCCATTCATCGATGGCAAACCAAGATCAGTAAATAGGAGGTCTGGCTTACGTTTCTCAATCTCTTCCAGGGCTTCCTCTGCTGTCACGAAAGTATGGACTTCGTTGTTTTCGTTCTCCATGGTCTTCTTGACGATTCGCCTTACATTTAGCTCGTCATCGACCACGTAAACGAGTGCCATGTAATCACCTCCACAACACAAATCATATTACCATATTAAGATGAATAGTGTTTGAGAGTTTTCACAGCCAAAATTCTCTAGAGATTATTCGTCTCAAACTGTTTCTTCGCGAAGTCAAAAAGAAAGGATAATGCAAACCCGGAAATGATTAAAGGAAGATTCAACTCATCGAATACCAAAAGGCAGGTTGAAGAGAGTAGTCCTTCGAGCCAAATGCTTAACAAAACAAGGACCTGGTAGATAGAGAGTATATATGAGAAGAAGCTACCAACGAGAAGATGCGAATACCTCTTTCTGAGGTCGCTCCTTTTCTCTGACAGTCCCAAGAAGTAGATCGCTGAGTTAATTCCAGCAATTATTGCTA
The DNA here is from genome assembly GCA_016933635.1 of Kosmotogaceae bacterium. Taxonomy (GTDB): domain Bacteria; phylum Thermotogota; class Thermotogae; order Petrotogales; family Kosmotogaceae; genus Mesotoga. Next base: position 22,765 of record JAFGAP010000169.1, on the reverse strand, counting down.
GGAAAGGCTCACGTTTGGTCAAAAGAAGACCGTAAAAGGAGTTTATTGAAAGAAAAGCCAAAAGAGCTCCTCCGAATAATAGCCAGAAAGTTATCACTCTCCCCTTCATAACAACCCTCCCACAACTCTTACGATCAATGCAACTGCATAGGCTACCGCAAGACTGTAAAAGGCTGAAAAGAAGACAAACCTGTAACTCCCTGTTTCATTCTTAATCACTGCGAGTGTCGGCATACATGGCACATAAAGAAGAACGAATACCAAGAAACTCAGGGCAATCTCCGGACTGATGATGGTTCTCATTATATCTAAAGAAGTCCCGCTCATACTGAGATTGCCAAAAAAAGTGGTGAGAGAAGAGACTATTACTTCCTTTGCGGCTATTCCGAAGACAAGACTGGTTATCATCTCCCAAGTGTATCCCAGCGGCACAAAGAGAGGTCCAAGAGCCTTTCCTATTGTAGCGGCAAAACTTCCCGTTCCTTCCGTTGGAAAGTATGTCAGAAGCCAGATCACTACTGAGGCAGCCAGTATTATCGTACCTGCCTTCTCGAGAAAGTGACGTCCTTTGTTCCATGTGTAAAGCACTATTGAGGTCAACCTGGGCTTTCTATATCTTGGAAGTTCCATAATCAGCGTGGATGGTTCGCCCTTGAAAAAGAGCTTATTGATTAGAAGGGCCGAGAGAACTGTTACTACTATGCTTAACAGATAAAGGAAGAAGACCACGATGCCTGCGTTAACCCCGAAGAACGTGCCTGCAATCAGTACGTACACAGGCAGCCTTGCGCTACAAGATATAAATGGAGAGACCAGAATAGTTACGAGACGTTCTTTAGGTTCTGAAATAGACCTTGTCGACATAATCGATGAAACATTACAACCGAAACCAAGCAGGAGCGATATAAAAGAGCGGCCGCTGAGTTTCATCGCGTACATAAGCTTATCTATTACGAACGCAGCTCTAGGTAGATAACCTGTCTCTTCGAGCACTCCCAGCGCAAGAAACAATATGAATATGTTTGGCACGAACACCAAGATTGCCCCTACTCCTCCAATTACGCCGTCGACGACAAGTGATCTGAGCCAGTCTATGCCAATCCAGCTGCCCACAACACTTCCAAGACCGCTAAGCAGATCTTCAATCATCGTAGAAAGAGGGCCTGAAATAGTGAAGGTCAACTGGAAAACAATATACATGATTGCAAGAAAGATCAGAATACCCAGAAACCTATGGGTCATGACGTGATCAATTGCTTCCGAAAGGTTCCAGCCAATCTTCTCCTTTCCCTTGACGGAAGTAGAGAGAATTCTCTTGATATATTTGTAGCGCGTTTCAGCGATCTCTATCGAATAATCATAGTCCAGGCTCATGCCTGTCAATTTCTCTGCTTCCTTATCTCTCTCCAAAAGCTTTATGGAAAGCCATCGCTTGTCAAAAGCTGAAAGAGAGGTATTTCCCCTTATTCTATCGGACAGGTTTCTCAGGCTGGCCTCTATTTCGTCTGTGAAGAGATAATGGACATGGCTGCTACTCTTTGCACTCTTGATCAGAGTATTCTTCAGTTCCTCGATACCTTCACCTGTAACGGCAGAAGTTAAGACAACAGGTATCCCAAGTTGCTTCGAAAGCTCATGCTTATCTATATCGAATCCCGCTTTTCTCGCTTCGTCCACCGCGTTGACAGCTAATACGACATCTCCGCGGAGTTCGAGCACCTGAAGAAGGAGATACAGACTTCTCTCAAGGTTAACGGCATCTCCAATTACAAGGGCAACATCAGGCCTTTCGTCTATCAGGAAATCTCTCGCTATTCTTTCATCGAGGCTGGTAGCCCCAAGAGTATAAGTTCCCGGCAGATCGACCACGTCAACCGTATGGTTGGCATGCTTCATCACTCCTGTCCTCTTTTCAACGGTAACACCCGGCCAGTTTGCAACTATCTGCCTTGAGCCGGTCAACACATTGAATATACTTGTTTTCCCTACGTTTGGATTTCCAAGAAGCGCTATTTTAATTTTCTTTGACTCAATTGCATCGGTCTGGTTTTCCACGACTAAGCCTATCTCTCCCTAACAATTATTCTCATTGCCTGTCCACGGGAAAGAGTTGAACGAATGCCCTTTGCGCTAACTTCAATCCTCTTTCCCAGATTACCTATCACAGAAATCTTTATACCTTCTTCTATACCGATAACCCTTAGCCTTTGCCTGAATCCCATGCCTCCGTTAATAAGGCTGACCCAATAATCGCCCTCTGAAACGTACGAAAGAGGGACAGAAGAGGTTTCGACAAGAATCCACATAGAAATATCGTCTCTAAGGGTAATATCCGTTCCTTTGATTCTAAAAACCTTCGGGTCTCCAAAAGGTGCTACCTTCACCAGCTGGATCTCTTCTCCACTAACGAAACCCAGACCGCACAACCTCTCTCTTGTAAGAGGCGGCAGCTCCAGTTTCCTTATCTTTCCCTTTTCTCCTTCGCACATGCTTGACAGAGGAACGACCATCTACATCACCCTTATTGAGAATTTGTCTCAATAAGATTGTATCATCAAACATTGCCACGTGCACGTTCCGATTATGAAAAATTCCTGAAGATCGCCTTTCAAGGCTCTACTTGGTTACCGCCTGTCATTCAGTTGAGTTATTAGCTTTTGGGAAGCACTTTAAGCGCAAAACTTAACCGAACTCGGTAGTCACGCTTTAAGAGCGAAAGTTTTTCCCTTGTCCCTTTCCAAGGTTATCAATTCGTTATCCTTTGAGATTAGTCTGTGAAGAGCGGTGTAGAAACGTCTGCTTCGCCTACAAGCGAAGAATTGAAAGAAGGTATGTTATCTATTCATAACTGTTCGAAGAGAGCAGTTGAGAGTTTCGAGACGCAAACTGGAAAACACAGAACACTTAATTATCAGCTTCATTAGCTCCTACTTACTCCTGAAGATGGACGCATTTGAGGACTGAAAGAGAAAAGTGTAGAATTTGCTCTGAAGAACATTCTGTTTTCGATAAGAGCAAGGAGGAGTGGTCCAATGCATAGGATCTATCAGGTTGATTCATTTACTGCCGTCCCTTTTTCCGGCAATCCCGCCGGAGTATGCCTTTTAGAAGGGCAAATAGATGAAAAACTCTGCCTGAAAATCTCATCGGAGATGAATCTGTCAGAGACTGCATTTGTTTGGCCGGAAGGAAAGAGTAATACTTTCAGTTTGAAATGGTTTACGCCAAAGACGGAAGTCAGGATGTGCGGTCACGCAACTCTTGCAACTGCGTGGATTCAGTTTACAGAGCTGGGTATCAGAGGCGAGATCTTCTATGAAACACTCAGCGGGAGATTGAAAGCGAGGCTAGTCGACGAAATGATCGAGATGAATTTCCCTTCCGAGGATCCCTTAAGAATGGATCTAGAAGGAGGGATCGGGGAAATAATCGGGGTTGAAGGCGATGCCTACTTTTCCCCCCGTACGGAAAAGCTGCTCTACGAAATCCCGGCTAGAGAGAAGCTTGAGACACTTTCGTTCGACATCAAAAAACTTCTGAAAACAGATTTCGGTATAAAAGCAAAAGGTCTCATCGTTACATGCCCGGGTGACGAGAGATATGATTTTTACTCCAGATACTATGCTCCGTGGGTTGGCATAGATGAAGATCCAGTTACTGGATCGGCACACACAGTTCTCGGCCCCTTCTGGTCTAGAAAGTTAAACAAGAAGAATCTGAAGGCCTGCCAGCTTTCGGCTAGAAAGGGAGAACTCGAGATTGAGTTGCTAGATGACAAAAGAATTCTGATTCGCGGAAAGGCAGTCACTGTAATCAGGGGCGAGATTTCGATCTAGTCTCTTCTTGATCTAATTCTATCCTGAGTTCGGCCTCATCTATCGGTTCCCCGGGATTAACGGTCGCGAAGACCTTTCTAGATGGGTCCTCCTTAACAATAATGATCGAAAAACCCACAAGGAGGAGGAAGATCGCTCCCAGGGAGAAACCGGCGACCGTTATGTAACTTGAGAGTTCGAGATTTACGAATCCCACAGCAAATGAGAACCAGGCGAAAACACCTCCCGAAAGAAGGTCTGCCTTGAAATGGGTAAGCATAATTGCCGGAATTAGAAGCAAAAAGAGAAGCAGCACCGAAGCGGCTTCGGAGGAAAAGAATAAAGAGAGGCTACAAACCAGAATAACGAGACTGAAGGAAATGGAAAGGCTTCCAAGATAGCTCGATTTGATGTGCTTCAGTATTTCGCCATAACTGGCTCTACCTAGCCTTAAAAACTGGGCCGAAAGAAACAAGATCGGAATCGACAGGATCAAGGCAATACTCCTAATTCCTGCTGCCGAAAAGACGATCCAGAAAGTGAACGAAACGTAGAGCGAAAAGAGCCAAACGCTGTCGAAATCTTCCTTCTCATGCTCTCTAACAAATTGAAAATGGATTACGATTATGATAAGCCAAAGAAGACTTCGAGAAACTGCACGATAGAGATATCCACCGTGATCTGCCACAAAGCTTTCGGTTAAAATAACACCTAGTATGTAAGAAAGAGCCCACAGGGCAATGAAAGTCATAATAAGGGTTTTAGAGATTTTCAGTTTGCTGCCTCCAGTCCGGCGTTTCTAAACAGGCCGGTCTACTGTACTGACTCAATTCTCCCTAGAACAATTTTTTCTATACTGTCTACCTTTGACAAAGCTTCCTCTTTATTTTTCGATCTTGAGTAGATATATATTTTGAGCTTCGGCTCAGTTCCGGAAGGTCTAACGGCATACCAGGAACCGTCGTCGAAAAAGAACTTGATCACGTTTGAAACGGGGATTCCAGTCTCTGATTTATTCCCGCTAATAATGTCAGTATCAACACCGCTTAAAAAGTCGAGATAATGAGTAAGTTTCGAACTATCGATTTCGGAAGGGTAGCTCTTCCGGTACTCCTTCATTATTCTTTCGACTCTTTTCTGACCCGAAACTCCTTCAAGAGCAATCGAAATCTGTTTTTCGGAGAAGGCTCCATATTTTGCAAAGAGTTCCTCCAGGACATCCAGAAGGGACTTTCCTGTCTTAAGGTAATAGGCCGCCATTTCACATAAAAGCATTGAGGAAGATACGGCATCCTTGTCTCTTACGAAATTCCCGGCTACGTATCCGATACTCTCTTCATAACCGAAAATGAATCTCCCCTCTCCTCGTTCTTCAATATCGAGCGCCTTACCGCAGATGTTCTTGAAGCCGGTGAGCGCCTCGTAGGTCCTGACACCAAATCCTTCGGCGATTACCTTCGCCATGTCTCCCGTTACAATTGATTTCACAATGAATCCGTTGTTCGGAAGCAAGCCCTTCTCTCTCATCGAAAGAAGAAGGTAGTTGACAAGGAGCGCTCCGGTTTGATTGCCATTCAAAGCGACGTAATCATCGCCATCTCTGACCATTACTGCCAGTCTATCTGCATCGGGATCTGTTGCAAACAGGATATGAGCGTCTTTTTCAAAACCGAGTTCTTTGGCAAGAGCGAAGGCCTTCGTGTCTTCAGGGTTTGGATACCCTACCGTCGTAAAATCGGGATCGGGCCATTCCTGTTCACGAACTACAAAAACGTTCTTGAATCCTCTCTCACCCAGTACACGACGCACAGGAATGTTTCCAGTACCGTTCAAGGGCGTGTAAACTATCCTCATTGACTTGTCCAGCTCGTCTTCTGAATCTCTCAAAGTTAGGGACAGGACTTTTGAAATGTATCGATCATCGAGCTCCTTGCCCACTTCTACAATCAAACCCTTCTTTCTCGCCATTTCAAGCGGAATCGTCTTTGACCCCACGAATAACTCTGTTTTACGCATTTGAGTATAGACTTCATCAGCAATCTCGGGAAGGACCTGAGCGCCGTCATCCCAGTAGAGCTTGTAACCATTGTATTCCTTGGGGTTGTGGCTTGCGGTAATCATTATCCCCGCCACAGTGGAAAGCTGGAGTACAGAAAAAGAGAGGAGCGGAGTAGGCCTAATGTCATCAAAGAGATAGACTCTTATTCCATTTCCCGCAAGAACGGCTGCCGAGATCACTGCAAACTCTTTCGACATATGCCTCGAGTCGTGGGCAATAACCACACCCTTTTCTCTGTGAGAGGGGTCTCCTGAAAGAATGAAATTCGCCAGACCCTGTGTCGCCCTCGCAACAGTGTATTTGTTCATCCGGTTGTCACCAGCGCCCAACTTGCCTCTCAAGCCAGCGGTTCCAAACTCGAGCTCCTTGTAGAATCGATCCTTTATCTCCGTTTCATCGTCTTTAATCGATATCAATTCGCCGCGAGTATTCTCATCGATAGTCGGGCTCTCGAGCCACTTTCTGTAACGGTTTCTATAGTCCATCTTAACCTCCTCTTCTATGCTCTAATTATATAGTATCAACTAAATTTATTACAAAAGAAGGCTGAAACGCGGACATCATATTGTAAGATCCTCTTCGCCCTCGCATTTTTCACAGTAGTCGGCTTTTACTGTTCGTGCTGAATAGCATTGTATAATCTCAAAGACTACTCTTCACATTTGGGGGTGTAATTTTGCTCTACAGAAAAATCATGGTTGGTGAAAACCTTGAATCCATGCAATGCGAAATGTATTTTGAAAGCCTTTTTGACGTTGATTTTGACTACCTTGTCGGCCTGGGGAAGGAGATGCCGACGATACTTTTCATAGATGCGAGCAAGTATAGCGAAGATGTCCTTGATGACTGGATTTTTGCATTTACCAATATTATTCTCATCAATAACAATCCAATTAGAGCTTTCATTATTAGAGGTTATTCGGAAGAGCGTCAGGAATTCAAGGGTTATTATCGTGTTTTGAGCAGTTACAAGAGCCCGAGACAAATAGTGCAGGAAATCACGACTAGTATCGACGAGAATCTAGATAAGATCATTGGAAACAGCAACAGGGTACTGCAGATGAAGAAAATGATCGTTCTTTCGATGTTCTACGATGGTTCAATAATGATTCTTGGAGAGACCGGATCTGGTAAGAATCTTCTTGCCGAGATTATTGCAAAACTCTCCCCCAGGGGCTCTAGACCCTTCTATTCAATAAACTGCGCGGCTATCCCGGAGAACCTACTCGAGAGTGAGCTGTTCGGTTACAAAAAAGGAGCTTTCACAGGCGCGGCTGCCGAGAAGGTAGGGCTTATAGAGCAGGCCAATAACGGAACGCTATTTCTCGACGAGATCGGAGATATGCCTCTAAATCTCCAGGCGAAGATTCTAGCGATAACCGAGAACCGAGAATTCTTCAAGATTGGCGCCACCAAGCCCATAAAAGTCGACGTCCGCTTCATCACCGCGACCAACAGATATGACGACGCTGCTATAAGAAATGATCTTAGATACAGACTATCGGCCGTAAAGGTCGACTTACCGCCTCTGAGGGAGAGGAAGACCGATATCCCCCAGATCTTTGATGAGATTCTTGAGAAAAAGGGATATCTCGTGAAGTTTGAGAACATTCCTCAAGATCTTAAGGAACGATTTCTTTCCTACAGCTATCCGGGGAATGTGAGAGAACTGATCAACATGATCGAAGAATACCTGGCTGTGAACGATGTTGTTCAAGCTTCTGTAAACTCCTCGATGTCGAAAAACGTCAAGCTTCTTGCCGAAGAAGCAATGGTGGCAAGAATGGTGAATGGTACAACATATAAAGACTTCCTTCAAGAGGTGTACAAAAGTGTTTCGCAGGAACTTTTGGTGCAGCGTTCAGAGGTCCTTGGAAACGATATGAACGAGCTTTCAAAAGAATTCGGACTGACAACTAGAAGGATACGAGATCTTCTTGCAGAGGCCAACAGCTACATAAAAGGACAATCTGCTGAAGTCGACGGCGAGTGAAATAGCGATCCTTCAAAACCTCCTTATCCAAGAATATTAATGTATAATCTCTGGAGTAGGAGGTGTTCTTTTGGCGGTAAGAAAGCTCAGTCTTCCCACGGGGGTTGAAGTAGCCGAGCTTTTCGGAGAGTACGATCGAAAAGCGAAGTATATTCAGAAGAAACTCGAAGTAAGGATCTCTATAATCGGAGATGAAATCTGGATAAAGGGCGAAGACGGTAATGGGATTGACATAGCTGGAAAGATTGTTGATGAACTGGTCCAAATGAGCAGAGACGGCCATCTAGTCGAGTGGAGAGAATTCGAGTATATTGTAGATCAACACCTGCAGCACGATGAGGATGGAGATAGTTTCAAGGGAGTCTACAACGAAGTAAAGGAAACGACATTACTTTCCAATAGAATAAGACCCAAGACGATCGGGCAAAAGAACTACATGGAAACAATGAAAGAGAGAGAGCTAGTCTTTTCCATCGGCCCGGCGGGGACGGGAAAGACGTATCTTGCAGTTGCCATGGCCGTTGACTTCCTGAAATCCGGCAAAGTCCAGAGAATAATCCTCACTCGGCCCGCAGTCGAAGCCGGAGAGAAACTGGGATATCTTCCGGGCACACTTCTAGACAAAGTAGATCCCTATTTGAGACCTCTTTACGATGCGCTAATGGAGATGATACCGGCCGAGAAGCTTACCTATTATAGGGAGAGCTCGATAATTGAGGTCGTTCCACTTGCATATATGAGGGGAAGGACTCTGAACAACTCGTTCATAATTCTGGATGAGGCTCAGAATACGACCTATCAACAGATGAAGATGTTCCTGACAAGAATTGGTTTTGGATCGAGGGTAGTTGTCACCGGAGACATTACTCAGATTGATCTTCCAAGGGATTCCGGATCTGGACTTGTCGTTGTGCAGCGAGTCTTGAGATCGGTCCCCACAATCGGCTTCTCCTATCTAACAGACCAGGATGTTGTAAGAAATCCTCTGGTGAAAGACATTATAAAGGCCTACGATGAATATGAGAGAGAAGAAAAAACTGAAAAATAGTGATCTCTCAAAGGTCCAGTTCCCCCTCGAGAGACTTCTGAACATAAAGGATCTCACTAATTTCATAGTCTTCCCTGTGTTCCTTGCGTTGCTAAACAGACTGCCGTTCCTTTCGCTTCCCTCAAAGCCTTTTCTGTATTTCGTTGGATCGGCGATTCTATGGTACATCTTTGCTGAGAGATCCGTAAGAAGCAACAGATACTTCAATCTTCATAGCGCATATAGAATAACCTTCTTTTCCGTAGTGTCCTTCGGTGTTTTCGTGAACTCCTTCGTCCCATCTCTGGGAGATGAGGCGCTTCTGCCGGAAATGACACCCATCTTCTTAAGTGTCTCGATGGTTACCGTGTTGATTGGCTATCAGGAAGGCATCGGCAGCGGTCTGTTCATGTCCTTTCTCGCATCTGCAAATCTTGACAACTCTTTGGAAACCTTCATATTGTTGTCGGTAGTCGTATTGGCAACTGCCCTCACGACAAGAGCTATAGAGAGAAGGATTAAAATAGCAAGAGCGGGATTCGAAGTCAGTTTGATTTTCGTGGCGATTAACGCGATTAGGATGTCTCTTCAGGGTGAGGCCATAGACGCAGTGGATCTTCTGATTGCTTTTGCTAACCCGATCTTATCGTCAGTAATTGTTATAGGAATCATGCCCTATCTCGAATATGCAAGCAGAATATACTCCAACACCGGCCTACTTGAACTGGGCAATCTCTCTCACCCACTTCTGAAAAACCTGTCGATTTATGCGCCGGGAACGTACTACCACAGCATCTCTCTTGCAAATCTTTCAGAAGCAGCGGCCGAGAGAATCGGAGCCAATTCAATACTGGCAAGGGTCGCATCGTATTTTCATGACATCGGGAAGTCCAAACGGCCCCAGTACTTCACCGAGAATCAGCAGGAGGGAACGAATCCTCACGACAACCTCACTCCCTCGATGTCAAACCTTGTGATAAATGAACATGTGAAACAGGGAGTTGAGCAGGCGAGAAAATACAGACTTCCGCTTCTCGTTGAAGACGTTATTAAAGAACACCATGGAACGAGAGTCAAGAAGTTCTTCTTTCACAAAGCTAAGAATATTGGGCAGGAAGAGAGAAGCGACGATTTCAGATATCCGGGGCCCAAACCGCAATTCAAAGAGTCTGGGATAATTATGCTGGCCGATTCGGTGGAGGCTGCATTCAAGAGCATCAAAAAACCTACACCTGCAAAGACCCAAGAACTCGTAGAAGAAATCGTCAGTGGAATCTATAACGAGAGGCAGCTTGACCAGAGCGGCCTCGATCTTGACGATCTCGAGAAGATCATTGAAGCGTTTACTCGGGTCCTCATGAATATGAACCAGCCCAGAATCGAGTATCCAAAAGAAGCTACTGAAAAGGTGGTATCCATTAGTGGAGATTCAAATTCAAAACAAGACATCGAAGAAGATAGAAGAGAGTAGAATATCTAGTATTGTAGAAAAGGTAATCAAGGCAGAGCTCGGAGAAAGAGAGATAGGAATATTGAATTTCCTTTTCACAGATGACTCTGAAATTCGAAGCATAAACAAGGAATTCAGACACAGAGATGAACCAACGGACGTCCTCTCTTTCCAGTATGGGTTGGAAGAGGAGATAATAGGTGATATAGTAATCTCGCTTGAGAGAATCTCAGAACAGGCCGGTGAGTTTAGCAACTCCTTTGAAGAAGAGCTCTACTACATATTGATACACGGTGTTCTCCACATCCTCGGCCATACGCACGAGGGATACGACGATGAAGGAGAAGAGATATTCAGTCTCCAAAGAGATTATTATAAACGTTTTGTTGAGGAGGGATAGAAGTTGTCTGATTTTAGACCATTTAGGGCGGTGAGACCTGCCGAAGGAATCGAGCAGAAGGTCAATTGCCCCCCTTATGATGTTGTCTCATTTGAAGAGGCCAGAGAGATCGGGAGAAGTCCCGAGAGCTTCATGCATGTTATCAGGGCTGAGATCGATCTGCCAAATGAGTCAGACCATTACAGCAATCTAGTGTACGAGAAGGCAAGAGAGAATTTTGAAACGATGCTTCAAATTGGAGTCCTGGTGCAGGAAGAAGAGCCACTGTATTACATATATTGGCAAAAGATGAAGGACCACATCCAGATCGGAGTAGTCGGCGGAGCAAGTGTTGATGAGTATCAGAAAGACTTGATCAAGAAACATGAGCTCACAAGACAGGATAAGGAAGAAGATAGGATAAAACATATAAGAACGGTAAACGCGAATACCGGAATGGTTTTCCTGACATTCAGATCAAACGAGGAGCTCGAAACCCTCCTACAGAGCTTTTGCAAGGAACTACCCCTTTCTATGCGAGTAATCGATGAAAACGACGTCGAACACAGGCTCTATGCGGTGAAAGAACAAGATAGAATTGAAGAGCTGCGAGAAGCATTTAAGAAGATCAACTGCATGTACATCGCCGACGGTCATCACCGGGCGGCCTCTTCCTCGAGAGTCAGAGAACTCCTGAAGGAAAGCAATCCAGGACATACTGGTAATGAAGAATACAACTTCTTCATGGCAGTTGCCTTTCCACATACCCATCTGAAGATTATGGGCTACAACAGGGTGGTTCAGGATCTGAACGGTATGAGCGAAAACGAGTTCCTTGAGAAGGTTGGGCAGGTCTTTGAAGTCGCGGAAGCTCCTGAAAGTCCGTATGAACCGGCTAAGAGGCATGAGTTCGGCATGTGTCTTATGGGTAGGTGGTACAGACTCACCGCTGGAAAGGGTACATTTGACGAGAATGATCCGGTCTCGAGTCTAGACGTTGATATACTTCAGAAGAACCTTCTGAGTCCTATTCTCGGAATCGATAATCCGAGAAAGGACTCGAGGATTGATTTCGTTGGAGGCATTCGGGGTCTAAAGGCTCTCGAAAACAGAATAACCAATGGCTGGGCAGTTGCATTTTCAATGTTTCCCACCTCGATGGAAGAGCTTCTTGCCGTCGCCGATGAGGGAAAAATCATGCCGCCAAAATCAACCTGGTTCGAGCCAAAACTGCGAAGTGGGCTGGTCGTTCATTTACTGAAATGAAGACCGGAGCAATCATAGTTGCAGGCGGAACCGGACGCAGAATGAAGTCGTCCCTTCCAAAGCAGTTCATGACTCTCGGTGGAAAAGAGATGTTTGTCAGATCCGTGGAGATATTCCACGGATCTGACTTTATTTACTTCACGGTATTGGTTGTTCACAAAGATTGGATTGACAAAGCAAAGGAAATACTTCAAAAGAGGGGGATGAACTCGGTCATGGTTGTCCCCGGCGGAGAGAGCCGGCAGGAGTCAGTATATAATGGGTTGCTCTTCTGCAGGAGAATCAGTCCAGAAACAATAATGATTCACGACGCTGCCAGACCCTTCTTTTCACGAAACCAGATTCCAGAACTCCTTCGGCTTGTTGCTCCAGGAAATGGGGTAGCAGTAACGGAGAGAGTAAACGATACAGTCTATCTGGTCGAGAATAGCGATGTTTTGGATGTGCCGGAAAGGAACCATTTAAGGCTGGCAGAGACTCCACAAACTTTTCCATATGATGAAATACTTGAGGCTCACATAAAGGCGGCTGAAGAAAGCATACTCTCGTCTACGGATGACGTACAGCTTTTCGTCAGATCTGGTGGAAAGGTGATCACTGTAAACTCGATCGCTCCAAATCCGAAGATCACGACCCCTTTCGACTTCGATATGGCAGAACTGCTGATCAACAAGGGTTTATGAAGCGAAGAAAAGACCGATCTTCTCACATAGAGAATTCCGGAACGGACTCAGAAAGAGCAAATAACTCTTCGATTTCTCCGCCAAAGAAAACACTGTCAAAGAAGAGCTTCACCGCACTGTCAAGATTTCTAATTGCATCTTCATCGTTCATGAACCTTCCAGTCTCGCCGAAGAAGAACGTAAGCGGCGAAAGATTTCTTACCATCGCGAAATCCACATGTCTCATATCGCTGATGCGAAGGTTGTAGAAGTGCTCGTTTCTCTCTTTCGCAATTGATGAAGAGTAATCCCCGTTTATTCCGGACTCCCATTCTTCAGTAGTCATTAGCAGGATCTCATTTGAAAACGCAGTGTCGAGTTCTCGTGTTGAAAAACCCTCGAGAGTCGGATCGGCCAGAACCATGGGAACATCGCTGTTAACTAACGCATACTGAATGGCTACCGCGCCTCCTCCTGAGTGTCCATACAGTCCGATATTATTCATATTAATCCTTTCGAAGAAATCCGAAGATGGATCGCAGTTCATTCTTTGAAGGTATTCGATAGCATAATCTATATCGCGGGCAAGGTATTTAGAAAGCATTCCAACTTTTGACTCTCTCGTGCCTTCAGGCAATTTCTCAAGAAGATCATTACCAAGGAAGTAGTGTACATCCCCGTTCGAAAATGAAACCACCGCGCAGGCTCCCGGGTGTTCTATACTTACCACAAAATAGCCCGCACTCGCCAGTGATTCTGCAAGAGAAGTATGTAATTCACTTATTGAAGACCATCCGAGAAGCAGGATCATTATTGGCCAGATCGACGAGTCTTCCACGGGAGGCGCTTCGACAAATGAATTCGTTTTCACCCGATAGATATGTTCGAAAAGTTCCCTGGGATACCCGGTCATTATTTCGAAGCCCTGAAAAACGAGAGGATCGTTGTCTATCCATCCCTTTCTTAGTGCTTCGGAAACATCTCCTGCGGGGTACCAGATGTCAAGACGGATCTTACCAGGATCGGAGAAATTGATTTCGGCAACACTCGTCGGTTGAGGATTAGACACTTCATAGGAACGAAATCCAACTTCATGAGGGCCTTCGGGTAAAGGCATGTGATTCAGCGGAAACAAGTAGTTCAGAATCGCGATCACTCCCATAAGAATACCAAAGATCGCAATAATAGTTGAATAGCCGGCCCTCATCTTCATCTCGGGACCTCCTCGAAGCTGTGCGCTTCCGACTAATTCCCTCTCTTCTGGATTATATCAGCTCTCTTGCCGAGAACAGAAGGATGCTTACCTCTAAGAAAGATCCATTAGAGTACCGCTATCTGCCAACGTATGCAAGGCTTACTGAGTAGGACCTAACATTTCTTTTCGAAGACCGGTTCAGTCTCGCGAGCTAATACCCCATTCTTATAGATCGCCAACATAAATTGTACTTGTTGTCTCTAAATCGCTATGCCTTTCCCGAGAACATAAATTGGAAGCATATTGAAACAAAATCATTCATGGAAATGTCGAAAAGGAGGATTTTGCAGCAGGTCAATACGAGATCAAATTGCCAGTTAGTTCTGAAATGCAGCGGCTGTTTGTAGAGTAAGAAGCCGCCCCATCGATAATGGATTTGGCCCTGCAGATCTCAAGTCTCTGCTCACTCTTTCTGGTTAACTGTAATGAACTACAATCAAGATGCTAAATATGTTTACCCCGATACATCTTAAAGAGATCAGAAGAAGTCCTCTCTGGCTAGCTAAACTGAGTTACTCTATCAGAAATGGGGCTATTCACTTCACTAATCATCTCACGAAATGGGGTTTACGACATTGTTCTTCGCACTGAAAATCTAGTCATTTACTCATCCACCTCAATTGTCTTCTGCTCAAACCTGAGTGTGTGGAGACCGAACTGCCTGAAAGGGAACTCAACATTACCCTCAACTAACGGGAGCTCGCACACTTTGTCCTCGAGAATGCTCGAAATCCAGCATCGTTCAACGGGCAGTTCAGTATGGATCTTCGCTACTCCCCGCCTTCCTTCGACTTCAGCGAGCCGGAGTATGTTACCGCTCTTCTCGGAATGCTTCAAAGCAAGCACCTTTAGGTTTCTTGTTGAGATCTGCAGCCCGCCCGCTTCAAGATCTATTCTTCCCTTGATCTTGACCAATTCCTTGTTAAGGCCCTCTGCTTCCTCGACAACCCTGACAGCATCCTCTCCATCATGAGAGAACAACGAGTAAGTGAAACGATGCCTGCCCTCGTCTGCAAAGAAATCGGGATAAATGGGCGATCTAAGAAGTGTAAGAGATATATCTGAACCGTTGCAGGAATGACCGTACTTTCCGTTGTTGAGAATAGCTATTGCAAGACCCGGCTCTTCCAATTCGACCCACCGATGGGCCGGAAATTCGAATCGGGTATCTTCAAAGGAGTTTCGAACCCTTGTGCTTCTCCTTGAGTATCCCGCAGAGAGATCACATCTGACTTCTCTTGAAAGAATGCTTACGGGAAAGTGAGCCTTGAGAAGAGTTCTTCTAGTGTGCCAGTCAATATCGTTCTCAATGTCCAGTCTCCTTGAAGAGGCGTTCAATATGTATCTCTGCACTATAGAGCTTCCTTCATAATCATATCTTGCCTGAACGACCTTTCTCACTAGACCGCTCTCAATCGTCTTCACTTCGAGGGCCGTAAGTCTCTTGCCCGATACCTTGTAGTCGTGGTCGATATCCCACGCATCCCAGGCAACTGGAATGTCCTTGTATACACGGAGATAGTTCCCTGGGCCTGACGTTATTTCTCTCTGAAGATGCTTATCGAAAACGGAGATGCTTCCATCGAAGTTAACTTCAACACGCAAAAAGTCGTTTTCGAGGACGGTATCCCTTTCCAGAGCTTGTTCCTCGACCTCTCCGTCCATACACTCGAAAACCTCGCTCGAAAAGCCACGAATATCCTGATCATAGCTGTAAATGAATCTTCCGTCATAGGTTCTCTGGCTTGTCAGAAGCCTTCCTGTCCCGTCATAGAGATTCATTTCACTATCGTCAATCAAGATTGCTTTTTGAGGATATGACCCAACATTGATTACGGTCTTGAATGAAGGGTTTCCATCGCCGACAGAGTCTAGTAGAGTCCCGGTTATTTCATTTGCTTCTCTGATTAGCTGGCTAAGTTCATTTTCTGCCTGGATATGAGCTTCATTTATTGATGAACCGGGAAGAATATCGTGAAACTCGTTGTGAAGAAGTGTCGCCCAAAGTTTTCTGGCTCTTTCGAGTGGATACTTTTTTCTACTGCAAACCATTGCACCTACGACTTCCAATCTGTATAGAGCGTCTTCCGCATCCTTATGCAACTTCTTCGTTCTTGCCTGGGTCGTATATGTTCCCCTGTGGAGCTCGAAGTACAGCTCGTCGTCCCAAACGGGTAGTTCCAGAGTAGGGGGCAACTCTCTGAAATACTCCGTTATTGGGGCCATTTCCAGTTTCGGCATGCCAGGATACTCTTTGAGCCTTTCATAGTACTCAATCATCTCGTCTGTCGGACCGCCGCCGCCGTCACCGTAGCCAAAGGTAGTTATCGTCTTACCGTAAACGCTTTTATCCTGGAAGTTCTCCCATGTCCCAAGAATCGCTTCTGGATTAAGCATTCCGTTGTAACCCCCGAGGGGGTTAGCAAAGAAGTGACAGACTACCTCACTGCCGTCCAGCCCCCTCCACAAGAAAAGGTCCATAGGGAAACGATTTTTCTCATTCCATTTCAGCTTGGTCGTTGAAAAGTATTCTATTCCCGCTTCTTTCATAATCTGGGGGAGGATCCAGGAAAAGCCAAAGACATCTGGAAGCCAAGCCACAGGAGATCTCATACCGAACTCCTCTTCGAAGAACATTTGTCCGTATAGAAACTGTCTGGCAAGTGATTCGGCGCTGGAGACATTGCAGTCGCTCTCAACCCACATTCCGCCGATCGCTTCCCATTTGCCCTGTATAATCTTCTCCTTTACCCTCTCGAAGAGATCGCAATCATTCTCCTTAAGATCCATATACATCTGAGCCGAAGACTGAAGATAAACAAATCCCGGAAACTTTTCCATCATTCTGACTGCATTGGCAAAGGTTCTTCTGATCTTCCTCTTGGTCTCGTCTATCGGCCAAAGCCAGGCGTAGTCTATGTGTGCCTGACCGGTAATATGCACGGCGCCAACCGTACTGTGCTCGTTTCTTAAGCTGGCAATATTGCTCCCAAGTTTCTCGCGGGCCTTCATGACCGTACAGCGATAATTGTCTGTGAGTCTGTTCCCTTCAGACTTCTCAAACCTCGGGGATTGCCAGATCTTATTTACGCTTCCATAAGTATGGTGCCCGAAAAGCGTCGGATTGTCAGGGGCGCTCTTGAAGTACTTATCAGTAGATCTTGGAAGCTCGATCTCAGAGAGGCAGTCGCTGATGATTTTCAGTAGCTTCTCTGAGAGGAATTCATCCCTGGTCGTTTCAAGAACATCGATCGCTACCGCAAAATCAAGATATGTGCTTGATACGGATTCATCTTGAAGGAGTAGCTCGCCGCCTTCAAATACTGTATGGGGCAAGTGTGTACCGAACAGTCCCTTTGGGACTGTCTGTATATCAATTACGTGACTTCTCCCATCAGCAAACTCCGTTATATCCAGCAACTGATGATAGACATTTATCTCGCCAAAGGATCGGCCGTCAATCATGACGAGGCTTTCTCCTCCGGGAACTGCTTTGAGGTAGAGTCTTTCTCCGCTGCTAGGCTCCTCAGACTTTATGGAGGTTCTTAACCAAACCGGGAATTTCGTTTCATCCCACTGGTAGCTCGCGGAGATCTCCTTCCAGCTATTCTCGGGCGGTCTTTCAGAGCCGGAATCACTGAATCTCCATCCGCCAATCATTCTTCTCTGAATCACAATGTAGGGAAAAAGCTCCGATAATTCCTTTCTAAGCCTGGTACAGTACTCATGTATAGAATGATACACGGTGCCCCCTCCAATCTTTTCACAATTCACTTTATACGTATTCGATCAGCGAGTTTCCAGATCAGATGAGCGCTTTCATTGCTTTATGGAGATCCTCCGAAAGGACTTCAATCTCTTCCAGACCGGCATGAATCCTTATGAGAGATACATTGTCACCGGGATCCCTGTGAGAAACGGCGTACGGAGAGATCAGGCTTTCGTATCCGCCCCAACTGACGGCCCTCCTGAAAAATCTTAGGGAGTTCACGAATTTCTTTATTCTGTTGATATCCCTGGTCTTCAATTTGAACGAGAAGAGACCCGATCCTCCCCTCATCTGCTTCTTGGCAAGTGTATATTGTTCCGAGCTTTCCAGCATCGGATACAAAACCGATTCGACCGCTTCACTCTTCTGTAGCCTTTTGCTGAGCTCCATAGCGTTATGGAAATGCACTGGCATCCGGATATGCAGAGTTCTGATCCCCCTCAGAATAAGCCAGGCAGCAAAGGGATCGGGAACGGCTCCTGTGTTGAGAAACTCCTTTTCGAATACTCTTCTGACATCCTCATCGGATCCCGCTACAACTCCTCCTACGACATCGCTGTTTCCACCCAGATACTTTGATGCGGAATGGACTACCATATCTATTCCGAAATCGATCGGATTCTGGTAGATGGGAGTCGCCCAGGTGTTGTCTATTATCGTCTTCACACCCCTTATTCTAGCCAGTGAAGATACTTCGGTCAGGTTTTGCAGCTTGAAAGTGAAAGTAGTAGGACTTTCGAGGTAAATGATCTTTGTGTTGGGTTTAAGAGCGGCCTCAAGCTCATTCACGTCGTTTCCTTCCACGAAAGTATGTTCCACTCCAAATCTGCCCAGATACTGGGTTACATAGGTGGATGTCCAGCTGTAGCAGTCCTTGACAGTTATAATGTGATCACCGCTCTTCAAGAAAGCGGAAATGCTCGACACGATTGCCGCAACTCCAGATCCGAAAAGCTTTGCCCTCTCCGCGTGCTCTAACGCAGCCAGTTTCTCCTCGAGAATATTTACTGTAGGGTTGTTTCCTCTGGTGTACAGAAAGTGGTTAGTCTCATCTGAAAGGGCCGTTGAGAACTCGTCGAAGCCTTTGAAAGAGAAGATAGAGGTTTGAAATATGGGAGGATTTACCGCTCCGCAAGGTAGATCTTCTTCACCAAGGTGATGCAAAATCTCAGTTATATGCTTTTTCTCCATCCTCAAAATCCTCCAATCATTATCCTTTGACTCGCCTTTGGTAAGTCCGGCTATAATATATCTCTGCGCAAAGGCGAAAACTATCATAGTGGGTAAGAGAGAAACGACAAGTCCCGCGCTCAAAACGTCCCAGCTTATCCCGGCCTTCGAAATGAACGAACTTGCCCGACATGTGCAACTATCTCTTGATGAGAAAAATCGATATCACTTCAACCAGTTGATCATTCTGGATGTTCACTGAGGCCAAACCGAAATATACTTTCTATCAATGCCTCTTTCATGTCGGTCTCTTCCCTGAAGGAAAGCTAATTTCTGACAAAGAAGCTCCTTTACGCGTTAAGATGAGGCATTTGCGACAGCAGCATTTTCGATGCACAATGTAGAAAGATCTTAGGTTTCCACTGTCAGAAAGTATTATTAACGGTGCTAGTCAAAATGAACAGCGAAATATCAAGAATAACTTCAATGAAAAGAAGCAACATGAATCCCTTCTCTTGAATTCTTGAAAGCACATACCCAACAAAAAAAGATATTAGCATGGTTTAAGCATCATCTGCAAGTGAACTTGTTTAGCCCTAACAAAAGTACTCACCTAGGCTTGCTACAACATCTTTAATATTTCTATTGTAGAGACATCGATCTTCCTTCCATCCAGACTGTGAAAAAACCAGGAATCGGTATCAGCAGTAGCATCCCCAATATTGTAGATTAGGTCCCAATTAAAGTCTTCAGTCAATTCTCCCTTTTCCGTCGAATCGAGAAAACTGAATACGAATTTGTAACCTTTGCCAGGACTAACTCTTAAGAGTCTTCCTGCAGGCTTGTACACTACTCCTTCTATAGGACCGCTTCCCCAGAAAGAAGAGTCAAGAGAGAGGTCCTCATATCTGTACTCTCCCCAATCTCTGGGGTAGCTTCCGCGAACTGAAAAGAACTCTCGAATCAGATTTGTGATCCCTTCGGTTATCTCATCAAATGTAGAACCTAATTCAGTAAGGTGATCTGCGGTCTTTTCTCCTTGAAGGCCATAATAGACAGTCTGTGAATTGATCGATTCCTCTTGAAGACCACCATCTAGAAATACGTATTCATCAATTCCTGAAGGGATTCCCTGTCTTGAGGAAATCAGGATCTCTGACACCAACTGAAAATTCGCCTCACGATTAGTGAACACAAAACAATCTAATTCACCAAATTGGTTCTCCTTCCATGCTGCCCCGAAAGAAGTTGTGTCAACATTCCTACCGAGTTCTACCATCGCTTGCGGTACTTCTCCATCTAGACACATCTTGTTAATAAAAGCTCTAGAAATGCTCTTGAGATCAGCTGAAAGGGAAATTGCCAAAGACTTACGTGAAGCATTTACTCCAAAGGGAGTAATAATTGCTATGAGTGCCACAGTAATGAACAGAACAATCAACAACTCGACGAGTGAAAATCCTCTTCTAGTATTAGATAAAAAAGACTCATCAATCACATTGATTCACTCCTTCTTTCGATGTCAAGAATTTGTACTTGCAATCCTGTGCCATCTTCTGGTTGCCAAAAAGGAAACGTGAAAAGATACTGTGTTTACTTATCTAGGGGCAAAAGTACCCGTCAAAACTCAACTCACACATAACCAATCTTCTTGATTCTCGAAAAGTCGTGAATCAGGACAATTATTGTTCTCTCGATTCTCTGACAAAAAAGAGGTGATCCTATCAGCCATTCTGCTGAAAAGCAAAGGCCGCCCTCTTTGGGCGGCCCTCTAGAACAACCTTACAAAAGGAGGTGTTACATTAGGCGATCACTTAGCCTTGTAACCATCGTCTCCAAATATGTGGCCTTCATCATATCCAACTGCATCGAGCCACCAGTCTGGATAGCCCACTGAAGAACCAACATTCGGAATGTTTACATATCCATCTCTGTATTTTGTTATAAGGTATTCGTTGAAATCCCAAAGCTGCTCCATCACATCGTCGGTCACGTTGACAACGTAATCTGTGAGGAACTCTTTACATAGCTCGGGATCACTCTCGAACAGCTGAGCTGCGGCAAAGTCAATGGCAGGCTGTACTGCGAACAGTTTGCCTTCAATTTCTTTCTGCAGAGCCTGTATCTCTGGGTACATGTAGCTGAATTTCAATTCTGCCCAGTTGCCCATGAAGTTCATTGCCCATGCTGCGATGTCTCGATCGAACTCTTCTAGACTTCCAGTATCTAGGGCATCCGGTACATCTGTGATACCACAGAACATCGGAATCAGAATAGATTCATGAGGTGCTGCTGCCCCAAACCAGACAACTCCACCGACTGGGTCCGGCAACCAACCTCTGGACTGAGTAACGAAAACATAGTCACATCTGAATATCGAGATTGCTCTTTCCCAGCTTCCCTTTATCAGCTTACTGGAACCTGCATAGCGATTGGGGTTACCGAAAGGTCCGGCCGCAAGTCCAGCAGTCAGATCGAATTCCGTACCCTCATAGAAATCTCTGAAAAGCGATATTACGTCGGCGACAGAGAGCTTATCATCGGGGACGACTGAGAATGGGTAGTCATTTGTAAACCCGTCTTCGACCCATGGTGAGAATTCCTTTGAAGGAGCCGCTCTATCAAGAATTCGCCATATTCTGCGTAGACTGTAGTAAGGCTTCGAGTATTCTCCCGTGCTGACCGTTGCCATCCAGTCGATAGGACCGGTGCTGGGATCGTACCATCCGGCTTCGGTTGCAACATCGATCAGATTAGGCGAGAACATTGTGTCTGGATCTTCGGGATCGAGTTCTCTTATTCTGAAGATGTTGGCCTCGACGAAAATTTCTCCATCCGGAACCTTCTTTGCTGCCCAGAGAGCGCTCTTCTTGTCAGGCGTTGCACAGATTTCGAAGACCCAGGCTTCTTCGGTATCGGCAACTGTCAATGTTTCTCCCCAACCGTAATAGCCGTACTCAACGGCAAGAGCCCCCATGAGCTCTACAGCTTCGCGGGCAGTGATGCATCTTTCCAGAGCAACTTTCGAGAGAGCAGAGACATCGAATATGCATTCATCCTTTACTGGCTGAGCATAAATCTTCGCCGAACATGTACACTCGCCTATTGCCAGCTGATGCTCATTGATAATCCCGTACGCTCCATCGAAGTAAGCGTAGGTGTGCTCCACCTGTTCTATGAATCCCAGTGGTTCTGTCGGCGGATAATTGGGATCATCGTAAGTCGGACCCATAGAGGTCCCGGAGTAGCGTGGGTAACCTTCCAGGAATGGATATACCGGTCTCATGGTACCCGGTTCGTAGTCTGCTGCAGGTACGTACACATATCTGAAATCACACGCACCACAGTCGCATGAATGACTGGTCATGACCGACCCGTCAACGGACGCACCCTTCGTTACGATTACAGTAGCACATGCCCAACCAAGGCTTGCGATTGCGGCAACCACAATCAGGACTAGCAACGTCTTGCGCAAATGAAACCCCTCCCAACAAAAAGAATTTACGGGTATAACCCCGTTCTGAGGTCTACAGACCTCATAAAAAAGGTAATAAATTACGCGAACTATGAGCCAGTAAACAAAGTTCATTGCCTGTCCAATAGATCCAAACAATCTCAATACATTGGAACAGACTAGGAGCTTAGCTCACAGAAACGCTTATTAAATTCTCAAAAGACACCAGGCAAATCGTTCTGAATTTCACAAGCAAGACAAGCCACTAGAAGTAAGATCTGGAAGCGGTCACATCCCCGCGATGAACCACATACCCAAACTCTAGAAGTACCACAACCTCTTGCCTGAAGAAATCACCCGACTTCATTATATCAGCGGATGCTATGATAAACGAACTTTTCCAAAATATGCAATGGAAGTTTAAAATAAGAGAGAATTTCTCCGAATGGCTTCTCGAGGAAAACCT
>JAFGAP010000168.1 GCA_016933635.1 Kosmotogaceae bacterium | reverse complement strand
TGTTGGATCCATACTAATAACGCCATCATTTGTCTTCCTTCCTGTTGCTATTGCAGTACCGGCCGAGGCTGAGTCGGTAATGAAGGAATTTGAGGAGTAGGTCGTGGTCATTCCCTGGACCGGAAACCTGAGCATGTTTAGCTTAGGAGCTACTGCATCGTCAAACGAGGAACTTAGAAATAGCTGTGCGGCGTTGATCTGCGGAAGAGCCATCCCATCGCCAATGAAGAGGAAGACGTACTTTGGACCTGCAAAAGCCGTTAGGGTTAAGAGAACTAAGAGCGAAACAACTAGAAGTGCTTTCTTCATAGTACTTACCTCCTGAAAGAATTTGATCCCGATTACTACTCATAGAGAATTCTAGAGTACAGTTTTTTCCACAGTAGCTTCTGAATATTCGAGATGCCTAATCACTTAATGGAAGGCAAAAGTAAGACATGTAAGCGAAACACGAGACGTCATAGAGCATCTGCGAGGCTTTTGAAAAGAGCGTTACGAAAGACCACTAGAGAAAGGCTTTCAGATAATCTTATCGACAAATCGCTTGGTGAAGCTATAGCTGTCGTTCAGGATGTCACTTGAAGCTTGCCTCATTGTTACCAGGCGAACCAGATCTAAATATCCGTTTGTTTGAAGAATTGCTTTCCAGTTTCCTGGATGTAGGTTCTTTGTTGTCTCAAGATGCTGTGGCCTTGGGAGTCTTCCATCATGCTGCCCAACATCTTCTGACTAAATAAGGCTCTGGCTTTCAGAATCCCATAGAATTTCTCTGTAAAAGATGCTGGCTCCGGTCTTGTGCAGTGACAAGTTCTTCTTCTGCCGCGCAAGCAAATTTTGTCGCATTTTTCGTTCATCAGTGACGTCTCTTTCAGAAACTGAACTCGAAAGCGCTTAATGATTTTGCAAGAGAACTCACTACTCATGAAGTTCAAAACAGAGTATTCAAGTATTATGATCTCGAAACCAAAGGGACTTTCGAAGTTGTAAAGGCTTTGCCAAGCGATCAGCCGGATAAAGAGATTATGTATACTTGAACTGAGCTATCAAATGGTTGATTTAAATTCGGGTTCAAAGTAACTAGACGAACAAGATGGAGTTCAGTCGGTCAAGGGACCAAAGAGCAGCTGGTTATTATTCCGGGTTAAGGGGGACCGGCAATTGAAGACATACGGTTGTTCTACAACGGTGCAGTGTCAATCGGTACAGATCTACTTTTAATAGACGTCACGAAGAGCGAGATCAAGCTGAGGAAGGCCGTAGTATCGGAATATGCCTGGTATCCTGAACCATACATCAATCCTCTGGATCCAAATGGCTCCTCCAAAGTACGATGGCCCTTACGCTCAATTTAACGAGATTCTTCTTGGAAGTATTATCCCGGAGAATTCGTACTCCAGCGAGGAGTGATACTAACTGTCATCGTTTCATTTAGCTGTTCTAAGTGCAACACTTGAGGAAGGCCGAACGCTTATAGCTCCCTTCAGAGTACGTTTTAAACTGAAGCATTTTGTCTTCAAACATAATTTGTGATCGGGCTGTTGAAGAGATGAAAGACGTCAAGGTCGGTTTTTTTCTCTAGGCCAAGCCTCTTTGCTTTGCACCGTTCCCTACACCAGGTACGGCAATGGAGTATCATTGCATCTATGAGGCTCTCTATACAATGGTCTCAATTTGTGAATGAAGGTTTTTAGAAAGAGAAACAACGGGAGGAATAATGCTCTTAACAGACCATGTGGATATTCCGACAGAACTAATAAGGGCGCAAGAGGAAGAAAGGCTGGTGGTCTTCGCGGGTGCAGTGTTTCTATGGCCGCCCCGTCAAACATACCTGGTTTTGCCGATCTTGCAAAGGCCGTCGCGAAAAGCTTTGGAATAGAATCACAGACGATGTGGAGATCGATTCTCCTCTCGAAAAGACTCCTTACAGGATACTGAAATTCGTTATCAGGGATCCTGACGATTCTAGGGTGGGTTTTGCAGAGAAAGCAAGAGCCTGAAGATTCGCTTCTCAGGCTCTTACTTCTGTTCACTGAAATCAAGTTAACTAGAAGGGGCTATCATATAGGAAAGATCGGGCTTCAGTATTTTAAGGCT
>JAFGAP010000167.1 GCA_016933635.1 Kosmotogaceae bacterium | reverse complement strand
TTGATCGAAGCAATCTCTTCGGAATCAGATTGTTGAACTGTGATTTCCCGTAGACTTACAACCGTGTTCTCAAGATTTTCTATAGATAATTGAAGGTTGGTTTGAGAAGCTTCCAGTGTCCCTATTTTTGAAATCTCGTTACTCCAGTCTGCTAACGACGAGTACAGGCGATCAAGGGAATCCCTTAGTTCTTCGAACTCGATCCTGGTAATCGGATTATCAACAACGGTTTCTTCTAGAGCGGTCAGTCTGTTTTCTATGGACATCGCGAACTCTTCAGTGTCAAAAGCGCCTTCATCAACTGCAGCTTTATATTCGGCAAGTGCAACCTGCGTGTCAAGAAACAGAGTGTTCAGTCTTCTGAATTGAAGATTAAGCCCCTCCACATTATCCTGCAAGAAGTCGAGTCTATCGTTCAAATCGGATATACTGACTGATAGAGAGTCATAGTTGTCGATTCCTTCCACGTCAGCTTCTGAGGATGTTTCCTCCAAAGTAACCGGAGCCATCTCCACAAATCTGTCGGGCTCAGATGTCTTAATTCTCCAGGGAAGCAGAATCTGCTGAATTCTTATGTCCATGAAGTAATCTTGCACGGGCATTTCTGATGTGAGTACAAGAACTCCTCCAGAAGGCAAAGAAAAAGGTAGTTCCAGCGGAGAGGAGAGATCTTCAACCTTATAGACTTTGAAAGAAACTCTATTGTCGTCTTTGCTATCAATTATCACGACGTTGTTGATTTCAATATCCATCACTCTGGTAGACCTGACAACGAGTATGCCCAACAGATTTTGACCATCCGAAAATCTTATTTCGGAATCGGTTGCAGCGTAAGTTGGAACGAAACGAGCATCAAAACCCGCTCCTGAAAAAGATACGAAGTCCTCGCTCTTCAACAAAAGGTTGTTGAACAACTCGTCGAATTCTTGAGCGAATGCTATACAGGAAATAATCACTACCGCTATCAGAATGATCTTTTTCATATATCATACCTCCTGCCAGACGGCCGCTAAGCACGTGGATTTTATATTGCTCGTATTGCTTTAACTCCACAAAATCCATATATAGATTAAGTATAACAATGGATGCCCGATAATTCAGCATTGTACAACTTTGGAATTGTCGTGACAAATTAAGTTAAAGCTTCAGTTTCTTATCTGCAGGATCTGTCGAATAGAGTAGAGATTAAGGAAATGAAGACCTTAGATTGGTTTTTATTCACTATGTCGTTCATTGAAAGGCAGATAACTAGAGTTAATCCATATCGCCTGTGTTATACTGTCAATGAGATTTTGTGCGGGGTGTTTATTCTTGTCGAGAAGGCGGACGGAGGGACTCACTTCTAACAATGAAAGAATTGTCTGGATAGATGTTTCCAGGGGTTTCTTGATGGCGCTGGTTGTTATGTACCATACGCTTCCTCCGCAGATCGTTGCAAATCTTATTAACCCTGCAGCATGTACCTTCTTTTTTCTTTCCGGGCTCATATCTAAAGACCTCCCGCTGAAAGAAGGTATAACCAAGAGATTCAAACAGCTCATGATTCCGTACTACACGATGGCTTTAGCAAATACCGCGATCTGGCTCATAGCAAGAGCAATAGTCCCAAGGGAAGAGATGAGTTTCTCTTTGGGATCTGTTATAGCAAACATTTTGACAGTGAGAACGGCAGTTGGTATTATTCCTTTGAACATGATCCCTCTATGGTTTGTCCCCGCAGTCTTTGTAATGGAAATATATTACTCGCTTCTGAAAAAGCTGAGAATGTTGACAATTGGAATAATCGTAGGTTTTATTTCCATGTACTTTTTCTATGGATCGCTACCATTCAAACTCGATGTAGCGCTGGCCGTACTTCCATACTTTGCATTGGGTAGGTTTGTTAGGTCCCGGGGCCTCTTTTCAAAAAGGCTTCCATACCTTCTCACTGCAGTAGCCTGTAGCCTTTATATAGTTGCTTCTGCCTTTTGTAACGAAGTTTATCTGATGGAGGACTACTTCGGCACTTTTCCATTCCTCTACATTATTGCTGCCCTTATTGGAATAATCGCCGTTTCCGGACTCTCTCAGATTCTTGAGAGAAGCAAGGCTGTGAGATATTTTCTGTCGCTGTTCGGTAGGAGAACGCTTTTCGTTCTTGGTTATCATATCGCGGCGGGGTTTCTCGTTTATCCTCTCTTTGATCTGATTGGCGACCCAATAGAAATCATGGAGAGACTCTGGTTCATTTACTGGATTATTAACATGGGGGTTGTTTATGTTATGATACGGTACATTCCGGAGCCAGTGATAACTGCCCTTTCAGGCACTTTCCTCGCAAAATGGCAAAGAAACCCTGAAAGGCTTACACGTGGTTGATGATCGGACCGCTGTTCCCGACTACCCAACTCTTGCTTCTCCAATCAGTAATAAGCGTCAATAGTTGTCAGTACTTCTTTGACCCGCTTACAAATGAAAAATGGTATTATCCTATTTGAAGGTGTGTTTCAGGAGGGATTCCTATGCTTTTTCTACTGATCATCGTGGCGATCTTGCTTGGTTATGTTGCATACAGGTTGATTTTGAGAGAGGGAGGTATCTTTCTAGGTCCCTACCAATTCAAGTTTCGAAAGGAGCCGGTTCCTGAGGATTATTTGCGCCGCTTGAAGGAATTACAGCAACGCAACCAGGACATCGAAAGCAGGCTTGTTCTGAGTGCGGCAACAAGCAAGTTCCCTGAGAATCTGGAGTTCTTCAAACTTGCGATGGACAGAGTTTTCTCGGATCTGAGAGATGCGAAGAGTGAGAAGGAAGTAGAGGAAGTCTTTCTTCGAGGTGAAAGATTATTGAAGGAGTTCGGGGCTGCTTCTAGCACAAACTCCATAGGACTTGTCACTGAGTATTCGAAGAGGCTTGTTCAAGCTCAGCAGGAGTTCTACTCTCTGAGAAAGGAAAGGGATATAGAGCTCGAACGTAAGCAGAACGAGCGTAATGAGGAGATTCTGAAAGAGCTTGAAAGTGTTTTGGAAGGAATTAGGGCTTCTAACGATGAAATGGCCATAAGGGACGCAATGAACAATGCGGCAAGATTGGAGACCGGACTAGACTTGTCTCTTCTAGATGAAGACCAGAATGAGAGATACCGAGAAGTGAAGAATGGGTTCTACAGGATGGCTGAAGAAAAAGTCGAATCTCTTAGAAGCGCAAGATACGCCAGATATAATAGGAAGGCTATAGAGAGGTTGAAAAAGCTTATTGACGAATTTTCTGAGAACGAAAAGGAGCTGTCCAAAAGCGGGAGTTCTCTTCCCGTGATTCTTAAAGAGAGAATTGGATCTCTCAATACTTCGTATTTCGATGGCCCCACTATGCAGTATTTCAATTATGTTTATGGCTATATCTTTTCTCTAATAGATGAAGACCTGAAGTTTGAAGTAACAAAAATCATGACTGAAACTGAAAAGGATGCGTTAGAAGTATGAGCGATGAGAAACGTATTCAACTTAAGAATCCGGGCATTCAGCTTTATTCAAGATTTCAAGTTGAAAAAAGAGAATCCCTTGAAGAAAAAGCAGATCTTAGAGATGCTCTCGAAGTCTATGACATGTCTCTAAAATCTAGGATTGCATCCGGCTATTCGGTTGAGAGCCTGGTTTCACTGAGCAGCATAAAGAAGACATTTGAAAATCTAGAGAAAAAGCTACAGAGTCAGAAGAAGAGCTTTAGACCCCATAGTGTGGTGATGAAAGGGGAATCGGTGACACCAGTCGAGATAATCCTCAAAGAAACTCCGTTGAAGCAATGGTACACAACAGGGAAGGCTCTGGGGAGTCTTGCATCTATTGGTGCCAAGGTTGCACTTCAGCTTCTCAAGAACAAAAAAGATGAAAAGTCATTCAAGAAACTTCGTTTACTCGAGATAGAAATAATACATCGTAAGTTAAACGAAGATCAGTAGCCTTAACTTGATTGAAGAAAATCTTCAAGTGCTCTAGAGACTTCTTGCCTTACGGTTTCTTTGTCTAATGTGAAATATGTCATCTGGTCAGCTTTTTCAGCTAACACCATACCTGCTTCACGTAGGATACCTATGTGTTCGCCCACCTCATAGTTGGAAAGGTTAAGCGCTCTCGCCAGCTCGTTTCCAGAAGATTGTCCTGCAGAGAGGTATCTTATTATCGCCAACCTCTTTTCGTGCGCAAGAGCGTCGAAGGTCTCCGCCGTAATTTCCAGAGCTTCTTTAGGAATTGCCATTACTTCTTTGAATCGAAAGCCGATTGTGTACATATCTTCTTTGACAAAAGGGATACTGGCGTTTGAAATAAGGAACTCCGAGAAATAACTGGGACAGATCACAGTTCTCTCCAGCGCTTCATTACGAGTGTAATCGATGTTTTTTATGATTGTCTTGAGGAATCTCTCACCCGAATCACTAATTCCCCTTTTGATTTCATCGACTGTTTTTGAATGAATCTTCGCTATTCTAGTTTCTATTGTCGAGAACACGTTTTCGTAGAACCACTCCAGCAGGTAAAGGAAATCTTCCTTGGTTCTTTCAGGGTTGGACAACATCTCGAAGAGGATAGCCTTTCTTTCAGTCGAAAATGACATATCGTTAGATACGAAGAGAAGCATATCTTTATCATTCTTCATGATTTTATCGAAAGCGTTCATATCAATTGTTCCCTTTCGAGGGCCGTAACCCGAATAGATGAAGTGAATCAGAAGAACTCTTTCGGGCATCTCATGAATGAATTCTATCAGTTGACTGGCACTCTCAAGATTTGAATGGGTAATATCTGGAAGAAGGCACATTCCAAGAAATGTTTCCCAGTCGAAGAACTCTTTCAGTTTTTCTACAATATCGGAAGTCAATAATTCCCTTGTTTCGGTTACCCATGTCTGTATATTCCTGTAAGGCTCAAACTTCCCCTTGAACTGCGGAGAAGCGAAGAACTCGAGGAATCTGTCGTTGTTGTTCAATCTGAACAAACCGTGAAGAAGATCGCAGGCCGTACTTGATCGAACTTCCACTTTGTCTACCCAGTTCAAACGAAGCACCTCCAAAGCTTGGGAATATCGTTTATTATTGTAACACTTATTCATACGGGAGAATCATAAACCGCCCCAAATCGCAGCCAATAGTCCCACAAGGATTAGCCAGATGTAATTATATGATTGGCAGTTCATAGCAGTAGCAAGCTTATTGCCATAAGACCCATTCCTGCAATCAATCCGGAGATTGAGAGGTGGTGTTTACCATACTTCTCAGCCGATGGAAGAAGCTCATCAAGAGAAATGTAAACCATTATTCCAGCAACACCGGCAAATACAACGCCGAATGCGAGCTCGTTGAAGAGAATGTTGATCAAAGAGAAGCCAATCAAAGCACCTGCAGGTTCTGCAAGACCGGAGAGAAATGAATACAAGAAGGCTTTCTTTCTGCTACCGGTTGCTTGGTATATCGGAACAGCTACAGCTATACCCTCTGGAATGTTGTGGATAGCTATGGCAAATGCTATCGGAATTCCAAGAGAGGGTTCCTCTAAGGCAGCTAAAAATGTCGCGAGCCCCTCGGGAAAATTATGAATAGCTATTGCGAGGGCAACGAAGACACCCATTCTCAACAGAGTCTTATTTCTGGCTTGCATTTCATCGACGTCTCTCATTTCGTGAGGATTTTCTGCCGAAGGCACGAGAAAGTCGATCAGAGCAATAACACCTATACCCCCGAAGAAAGCGATCACATTGACCCAGTTGCTTATGCCATTTCCCATGATTTTCTGGAGAGATTCACCGCTCTTGACAAAGATCTCCACGAAAGATACGTATATCATTATCCCGGCCGAGAAGCCTAGTGAAACAGAAAGAAATTTTGTGTTGGTTTTCTTTGTGAAAATCGCAAGAATGCTACCGATTCCAGTGGAAAGGCCCGCAAAAGAAGTCAGGAAAAGCGCTGTCCAGAAATTTTCAAGCTCCATTTCAGTCCTCCATAGAATACCTTAGCAAGATTATACATCCAATTTGCGAACCAGCGCATTAACACATTTGAATCACATGTGAAAGCATTTAAATGTAGTAAGGACGTACCCGAAGGTACGTCCCATTAGACGATTTCAGGTTACTGATTTCATCCCCTCTTCAATAGCCTTGATGTTCAGGTCTATAAGAGTAGCTTTGCTTCCGGTGAGTTTCTTTTCGAGCGCTCTTTTTACACCTTCAAGCGTAACTGCGCCCGTCTTTTTGAGATATGCTCCAAGAACAACCATATTGGCTACTTTGAGATTGCCAAGCTTCTCAGCGATAGCATTAGCATCCACTTTTATTATGGAGATGTCATCTCTAATCGTATCTCTATCAACAACCGACGTGTTTATCACCATCAGTCCATCAGACTGGATCTCTTTCTCAAACTTTATGAGAGAGGGAATATTCATGATAATCAATTCATTTGGCGTGTTTGTTATCGGAGAGGCGATAGGTTCATCACTTACAACTACGGTACAATTGGCCGTTCCTCCACGCATTTCGGGGCCGTATGAAGGGAGCCAAGTTGTGTGCTTGTTGTCGAACATTCCAGCCGTCGCCAGAATCTGTCCGATCAACATAACTCCCTGTCCACCAAATCCAGCAGCTACCAGGAGATGTTCACTCATTTGATATCACCGACCTTGTCGACAAATACTCCTATCGGATATTCCTTTTTCATATTTTCATTTAGCCAGTTGATGGACTCGACCGGATCGAGTCCCCAATTTGTGGGACATGTAGACAGAACTTCGACTAATGAGAATCCCAGCCCCTTCTTCTGCGCAATGAATGCCTTCTTTATCGCAGCCTTCGCCTTAATGACTTCCTGAGGTGAACTTACGGACACTCTTTCAAGATAGACTATTCCTGCGGTTTCTTTTAACAGCTCCGAAACATGGATCGGGAACCCTTCGGTCTCAGCCTTTCTTCCGTAGGGTGAAGTTGTCGTCTTCATTCCGAGAAGAGTAGTTGGGGCCATCTGGCCTCCCGTCATTCCATATATCGCATTGTTGACGAAGATTGTTGTGATCTTTTCGCCTCTGTTTGCGGCGTGAATGATCTCGGCGGTTCCAATTGCGGCGAGATCACCGTCGCCCTGGTAAGTGAAGACCATTCTTTCTGGCATTGCCCGTTTCATTCCAGTCGCAACTGCCGGAGCCCTTCCATGGGGGGCAACCGTACCGTCCACGTCGAAGAACTCGTATGCGAAGACTGAACATCCAACTGGAGCCACCATAAGAGTCTTTCCCTGAATCTCCAGTTCATCGATGACTTCTGCTACGAGTCTGTGGATGATGCCATGGTGGCATCCCGGGCAGTATGAGAATTCCTTCTCAGCAAGTGATTTGGGTTTCTTGTATGTCGCTTTTTCCATATAGCCACCTCATCCTATAAGTCTGACGAGTTCCTTGAAGACTTCGTCAGGTGTCGGGACCATTCCGCCAGTTCTTCCGTAGAAATGCACAGGTAAGGCTCCCTCAACTGAAAGACGAACATCCTCCACCATCTGACCCGTTGACATCTCCACAACTGTGCAGAACCTCTTTCCCTTTGCGGCCTTTTTCAGTTCATCATATGGAAAGGGCCAAAGAGAGATCGGTCTGAAAAGCCCCACCTTTATGCCCTGTTTTCTTGCCATCTTAACAACACTTCCAAGAATCCTTCCCATGGTTCCGTATCCAACAAGAATGTAATCGGCATCTTCAAGGTCATGAGTCTCGAAACGGATCTCTTTTGATCTAATCTCTTCGTAAACCTTGTGTGTTTCGGTATTCATCTCTTCAAGTCTAACGGGATCGATATCGAAAGACGTTACTTTATGAGGTTCTCTACCATCAGTGCCTCTTAATGCCCAGCTTGAATGATCATTTATTCCATCGAGTTTGACATACTCTGGAAAGACAACGGGCTCCATCATCTGACCAAGCATTCCGTCGGCAAGCATCATAACCGGGACTCTGTAATTGTCGGCTAGTCTAAAAGCAGTTTCCATAAGGTCAACAGCTTCCTGAATACTCCCCGGAGCAAGAACGATCAAGTGGTAATCGCCATGGCCTCCGCCTTTAGTAGACTGGAAGTAATCGCTCTGCGCGGGCTGGATATCACCAAGTCCAGGTCCACCTCTGACAACATTCACAAACACAGCTGGCAACATCGCCCCGGCAATATAAGAAACTCCTTCCTGCATCAAACTAAAACCCGGACTTGATGTGGAAGTCATAACCCTATGGCCCGTACAGGCTGCACCATAAACCATATTAACGGCAGCGACTTCACTCTCGGATTGAAGGAAGACACCGTCGACTTCCGGCATCCTTCTAGCCATGTATTCTGTGAATTCCGACTGTGGAGT
This sequence comes from Kosmotogaceae bacterium, assembly GCA_016933635.1. Lineage (GTDB taxonomy): Bacteria > Thermotogota > Thermotogae > Petrotogales > Kosmotogaceae > Mesotoga. Next base: position 1,375 of record JAFGAP010000167.1, on the reverse strand, counting down.
AATAGGATAGCCAAAATACAATCTACAACCGGCTCTTACTGCAGCTTCGGCCATTGCCTCATTTCCTTTTACCATAATCCTTTCAGCCATAATCTCCCCCCTATACCTCGGCCGTTTCTTTGAAGACGGTTATTGCTGCATCTGGACACATCATATAACAGAATCCACATCCAATACAGTTTTCGAGATCATGTTGCTGAGCAGGACGGTATCCTTTGCTGTTGAATTTGTCCGAAAAGCTCAGTACTTTCTTCGGGCAGAAGTTGATGCATAGGCCGCAGCCTTTGCAACGTTCTTCGTCGATCTTCACGAAGTTTTTGCTCATTATTCTACCTCCCATGGATTCAACATATATTTCTTAATTTCAAGCTGCTCAAACAAACGAGGTTCTATATTCAAGCCATTCATGACAACCGTGAAAGCTACAGGAACAGAAACTTTTTCGGACAATTGTTTCACAAACTCCTCACCCTTGTCGATCGTCTCTGACGTTGTTTCTGAACCTATGTTAGTGTTGTTCACAAGGTAGTTTATTTTCATCCTCGACTTTTCTTGAAGTCTGAAAAAGTGAGAAGCGGCGTTCTCTACGGTGTCATTGAATGGCCTAAAAGGATTTAAGACGTAAAACGTTTCACAGTTCTCATCCGGTAGCCTTGAACTCAGAGAAGATAGAACAACGGCACCGTCGTCACTTCCTCCAACGTCAAGAACAACCCTGAAATCTGGGTTCTCCACATAGCCGAAAATCTCCGGAGGAATTATTGGCAAATCTGCGTGCGCCAGTTTTCCTTTTGGAGCGATGATCTTTATTCCAAACTGTGCAAAGGAGTCTCTCATATCGCGAGATCTATAGTATGGGCTTATAGTATCAATGTCTGCAAGCGCTACCCGTTCTCCGTTTTTTGTAAGTAGCCTCGATACATTAAGGGCGATTTCCGTCTTTCCGCTTCCAAACATCCCCATGAAGATCAGGATCTTCTTAGTAAAGTTCACGATTTCCTCCTATATAGTTTTGCTTTCTCGCTTCCTTCAAGTACTCTCAAGCAGGCGACGGCAAGAGATAACTCTTCGTTTCCACCTGGAACAACGTTTATAGGTGCGATAAAGCTCAGTTTTTCTGTCAACCACGGAACCATAAATCTACTATCATAAGCTATACCGCCCGTTATTATTATCGCGTCCACATCGCCGCACAGTGCTGCTGCCATTCTTCCTACCCACTTAACAATCTGGTATGCCATTGCCCTATAAGCTATTTCAGATCCTTGATCTCCGTCCAGTAACGCTTGCTGAACTTTCTGACAGTTACTGGTCCCTGTATAGGCCATTAGGCCGCCTCTTCCCTTTATTAGTTTTCTGATTTCATCCTTGGAAT
>JAFGAP010000166.1 GCA_016933635.1 Kosmotogaceae bacterium | reverse complement strand
GAAAACGCCTCCGACAGAAGCGAATATATTTTCTTGAGTGATGGTAAACTGTTGAGAGCGAGGTGACATTGATGGCCAGGGGGAAGGATTATACAGTTTCTCTCGATGTTGGCACGAACACCCTTAAGGGTGTGGTGGTAAGTAGAGAACAGACAGGTGAGATGACTCTTGAAGCCTATGGGAGCGTCAAGACAGTTGGACTCGACAAGGGCGAAGTGAAAGATGCTGTCGCTCTTAAACAGTCTATTCAGAAGTTGATCGAAGATCTTACGGGTCAAATGGGAAAGAAGGACGTTGAAGCGGACTTCAAGATAAGTTTCACGGATGGAGATTACTCCGTATTCTCTGAAAATATTGAAGAGGTCCTGTCTGAAGATAAACAGGTGATGGTAAAAGAACAGACAATTATCGGTATGATGAGCAAGCTCAAGGCCGAGAAGATGAAGACGGGAAACACCAACATACACAGGAGTTATATTCGTAAATACATTCTCGACGATGATAAAGTCGTTTTCAACCCGGTCGAGATGTACGCGAAGAAACTCAACGTAGAAATGGTCTTCGTTTCCAGTGAAGGCAAATCAGTAGAGATATTCCGGAGACTCTTCGAGGAGCTTTTTGGCAGAGGTGATTTCTTCATTTCTCCTGCGCTTATCTCCGCCTCGGAGGCTGTTCTCACAGATACAGAGAAGCAGCACGGTGTGGTTAGTGTAGTTCTCGGCCATAGCTTCTCGGAAACGGTAATATACAGAGAGAACCTTCCCGTATACATTTCGAGAATTCCTCTTGGAATACGACATATTGTTCTCGACATCGCAAGAGTCCTGGGAACTTCTGTCGATGAGGCCGAAAGACTCCTTGTAAACTACGGCCACTGTAGTATGTTCCCGCCTGATGCCGAAGATGTGGTAGAGTATTTCGGGTTAGACGAAAGAACCAGAAAGAATGTCTCAGTGAGAAGACTCTCAACAGTGATCTATGCAAGGGTCAAGGAACTCCTTAACAAGATTCGCAAAGAGATTCAGCTCTTCGTCATAAACAATCCCGAGTACTCGGAAGAGAGAATACCGGGAGGAGTAGTCTTCACAGGCGGAGGATCTAAGCTCAGAGGGCTTACTGATGTGGGTGTAGAATCTCTGAAGATGCCCGTGAGAATCGGTACCTATGAAACGAGTTTCAACAGACGAATCGAGAATAGCCACGACGTTGCTAATGATCCTATATTCAGTTCGTGTTTGGGCAATCTGGTCTCCCCCGAAGAGATTCAGGGAGAAGCTATGGAAAGCGTGGTAGAAAGACCCAAGAAAGGTTTCGGATCCTTTATTAAATCCCTCTTCTTTGGAGGTGTAGATGATGAGCTTTGAGATTGACACAGGCAAAAAGAACCCGGAAATCAGATTGCCATCCATAAAAGTAATCGGTGTAGGTGGAGCCGGTGGTAATGCAGTCAACAGGATGATATCCGAAGGCATTCATGGAGTTACATTTATTGCTGCCAATACTGATATCCAGGTCCTGGAAAGCAATAGGGCCGACCTCAAGATCCAGCTAGGAACGGAGTTGACAAGAGGCCTTGGAGCCGGAGGAAACCCCAATGTCGGCGAGAGAGCTGCAGAAGAATCGGTAGATGAGATTGGTACGTTCCTTGAAGACACAGACCTTTTATTTATTACCGCTGGAATGGGTGGCGGCACGGGCACCGGCGCAGCCCCGATAGTAGCCTCTATAGCAAGAGAAATGGGAATTCTGACGGTTGCCGTGGTCACAACTCCCTTCTTCTTCGAAGGAAATACACGTTTGAAGACCGCGCACGAAGGCCTCAGAAGGCTAAAGAACTCCGTCGATACTTTGATTCGAATCTCGAATAACAAGCTCCTTCAGGAGCTTCCTCCGAACACTTCCATTGTCGATGCATTTGCGAAGGCCGACGAGACACTGCATCACGGAATCAAGGGCATCTCTGAGTTAATAACCAAACGCGGCTACATCAACCTTGACTTTGCCGATGTCGAATCTGTCCTCAGAAATGCCGGAACGGCAATGCTTGGAATCGGTGTCGGATCGGGAGAGAGACGGGCCGAAGAAGCAGCAAGAAGAGCCCTTGAGAGCAGACTTCTCGAAAAGCCCATCGATAACGCGACCGGTATAATCCTAAATGTCTCGGCCAAAAATATAACTCTTAGAGAAATGAATATCGCCGCGGCGATCGTTAGGCAGAACTGCAGCGAAGATGCCGATGTAAAACTCGGGCTTATTGTCGACCCCGATATGAATGACGACGAACTTGATATTACTTTGATTGCGGCCGGTCTGGAACTCGACGAAGGTGAACTGATGGGCGATGCTTCCGATATCCCGGCAATCTACAGATTTGGATTGGATCTTAGCGAGGAGGAGTAATTGTTGAGAGTCTACAAGAGGCTCGGAGAGCTTTTGATAGACCAGGGTTTGATAAGTGAAGACGCTCTCCAGCAGGCCGTTTCTCTTCAGAAAAAAGTAAATAAGCCGATCGGAGAAGTCCTCGTTGGGATGGGAGTGATCTCCTGGGAGGACATCTACGCTTCTCTCTCGAAGCAGTACGGCCTGAAGGTACTGGACGATGTACCGAACATGCTTTCTCCCGAAGTTCTCAGAATGATTCCCAAGCCTGTCGCCGACAGACTGAATGTTATACCTATAGAGTATCTTTCAGAGAAGGGCCTTCTGAGAGTTGTAACGACCGATGTTCTTAAGGTTCCCCAGATAGACAGAGAGCTTTCATTCCTTACTGGAAACAAGGTAAGCACTCTTCTCGTACCTCCTCCGATGTTCGACGCTCTCTACAAGTCATCATACGAAGAATCTGCATCGAGTGAGATAATCGACAATACCTTCAGCATCGAGCAGCGCTCGGAAATCGATCTCGACGACGAAAAGCCGGACGAAACCGATGACACACCGGTCGCAAAATTTATAAACTCACTTCTCGACAACGGTATAAGAAGTGATGCCAGTGACGTCCATCTCGAACCCTATGAAAAGATGGCCGTCGCGAGGTTGAGGGTCGACGGAGTCCTGAGGAAGGTATTGAGCTATCCCAGAAAGGCTCATAATTCCGTTGTCTCCAGAATCAAAGTTATGAGTAACCTAGACATCTCTGAAAAGAGGATGCCTCAGGACGGGAAGTTCTACATTCGCCGTGGCAGCGAGCAGTTTGACATGAGGGTCTCGACGATGCCGACGATTTTCGGTGAGAAGGTCGTCATGAGAATTCTCCGGGTCTCGAATGCGAAGAAGCAGCTCGAGGATCTCGGCCTTTCGGACTATAACCGAGAGCGTTTTGAGAGTATTATCACTTCTCCATACGGCATCATTCTGGTATCCGGTCCCACGGGAAGCGGAAAATCGACGACTCTCGTCGCCGTTCTGAACCAGGTCACTTCCGATAAAGTCAACGTACTGACGGCCGAGGATCCCGTTGAATATACCATTGAGGGAATCTCTCAGTGTCAAGTGAACACAGACATCGGATTGACCTTCGCCAGATATCTGAGATCATTTCTTCGTCAGGATCCAGACATAATAATGGTCGGAGAGATTCGAGATAGGGAGACGGCCCAGCTGGCAATCGAGGCCTCGCTTACAGGGCATCTAGTTTTTTCAACGATCCACACAAACAGCGCCGCAGGTGCCGTAGCCCGTCTTGTAAACATGGGTGTCGATCCATTTCTTCTTGGGACGTCACTCATTGGAGTCATGGGCCAGCGTTTAGTCCGCAAGCTTTGCAGTAACTGCAAGGTTAAAATTCCCGTCAGAGACGAAGTAAGGAAGATAGCTTCGACGCTTTATCCGAACCGCGATGATTTCAGCGAGTACATTCCTGGCAACGGTTGCCCCGAGTGTCGCGGAATGGGATACAGGGGAAGAACCAGTATCAGTGAGATCCTTGTAGTCGATAACAAGCTGAGACAGCTGATAGGCGGAAACGCTTCCGAAAGGGAGATCTCGGCCGCCGCAATATCAGGTGGTATGCGAACGCTTTACAATGACGGCGTTCAGAAGGTCATAGACGGAATCACTTCACTCGAAGAGATCAAGAGAGTCGCCATAGAGTACTGAGTCTCTCTCACTTCTACTTTTGTAATCCATACTTACGCATACTCAAACATACTCACGTAAGGTGTGCTTAAACGGTTTTTTTCACGAATAGTCGCATTTTGCTCAAATAGCCTCCTTTTTTCCCCGATGATACTATTGAATCGAATAATCTAGAGTTTAGAATGGAGGTTTATTTATGGCTTACAGGGTTTTGGTATGGGGCCTGGGCGCCATGGGCAGTGGCGTGGCAAGAAATCTTTCTGAGAAGGATGAGCTCAGGCTCGTTGGTGCCGTGGAGAAGGATCCACAAAAGATCGGCAGAGACCTGGGAGAGTATCTCGGCGGAGATAAGAGTGGACGGCAAATCTTCTCAGATGTGGAAAAGGCAATATCCGAAACGAGACCAGACATTGTCGTAATTGCAACAAATTCCTTCGTCGAAGAGGTTCTAACAAAGATCGAGATCGTGGCCAGACACCATGTGGACATCCTTACGATAGCAGAAGAGATGGCTTTCCCGTTTTACTCGCATCCAGAAGAGTCGGAGGTGCTTGAGAACATTGCATGGCGTTACGGTGTGTCGATTCTGGGAACGGGAATTAATCCTGGATTCGTTCTAGACCTACTAATAATCGCGATGACGGGCGCATGCTTGGGGGTTGACAGAATCGAAGCGAGAAGAATTAACGACCTCTCGCCCTTCGGCAAGACAGTGATGGAAACCCAGGGTGTCGGAACCTCGCCAGAGGAATTCAGAAAGGGAATAGAAACTGGAGAGATAGTTGGACACATAGGCTTTCAACAGTCGATAGCAATGATCGGTAACGCTCTTGGATGGGATATCGATAGAATAGAAGAGAGTCGAGAACCGATCATCTCGAAAACCGAAAGAAAGACAAGCATTGCACATGTAATGCCTGGAATGGTGGCCGGATGCAAGCATATAGGCCGGGGTTACTGCGGCGACAAGCTAATGATAGAGCTGATTCATCCTCAACAGATCCTTCCCGAAAAGGAAGGGATCGATACTGGCGACTATATTGACATATTTGGCGAACCCGCCATTCACCTTTCAATAAAACCTGAAATCCCTGGTGGAAAGGGGACGATTGCCCTTGCTACGAACATGATTCCTGCAGTAATCGAGGCCGGTCCGGGACTCCTGGAGATGAGTGAGCTCCCGATTCCCAGGTGCTTACTTAACGAAATCAAGGAGATGTAATTATGAGCGCAATTAAGGGACAGTGGGTCCAGATTCATCGAGTAATCCTTACTGCAGGTGAAAGAGCACCTTCGGTTCCCGAGGACACAAAAGAGGTCCCTCTCGAGCTTAGGGTTAGAGGCTTTCTCTTGGAGGAGAAGTCCGAGGTGGGTGAGACGGTAACGATAGAAACTCCCTCAGGAAGAAAAGTATCGGGAAAGCTCGAGGCTGTTGAACCGGCTCACACACATAACTTCGGCGATTACATTCCGGAACTGTCCGAAGCAGGTAACGATTTGACAAGATGGCTTGCCGGTGGCGATAACGATGAAAGATAGATCTTACGAAGCCGTTATGGCAAGAAGGAAAGAGATAATGAAGGCAAGTGTGGGAGTCGATTACGAGAGATACGAACTGGATGGAATCGCCTTTGACTACGAGAGGCTAATGAAGGATACATCGTATCCCATCGCTGCCATCAGAAGAATTCAATCAGAAACCGGAGTGGGTAACACTCCTCTGATAGAGCTGAAAAACATCACAAGATTGGTCAGGTCGATCAGCAAGTCCGGCTATGGCGCAAGGATCTTTCTAAAGGATGAAGCAACGAATCCTTCGGGAAGTTTCAAAGACCGACGTGCCTCCGTAAGTGTTTCGCGAGCTAAGGAGCTTGGTTACAAAGGCGTCATTGCTGCAACAAGCGGCAACTATGGCGCGGCCGTCGCATCTCAGTCAATGAAGAGAGCCCTGAAGTGCATCGTCGTTCAGGAGTGCTACGACAGCAGGGGAAGGGGCCAGCCCGAGATACTTGAGAAGGCCCGTGCCTGTGAAGCTTACGGAGCGGAAGTAGCTCAGCTGAGCGTAGGGCCGGAACTGTTTTATTACTTTCTTTTGCTTCTTGAGGAGACCGGTTTCTTCAATGCTTCATTGTACACACCGTATGCAATTGCGGGCATAGAATCTCTCGGATACGAGATTGTTGAGCAGTCAAATACACTTATTGGAAGGAATCCCGACTACGTTCTCGCAACACATGCGGGCGGTGGAAATTTAACCGGTACGGCTAGAGGCCTTCTCAGAGCCGGTGCAGATAAGACGAAAGTTATCGGCGTAAGTGTAGATCTTTCCGGCCTTCACATGGCGAGTGACAGGGATTTCAACAGGAAGTCTTTCACGACGGGCCATACCGGTTTCGGGATACCCTTTGCCGTTCTTCCGGATAGATCCGATGTTCCCCGAAACGCTGCGAGAGCATTACGATATATGGATAGATATCTCCTTGTCACTCAAGGAGAGGTCTTCTACGTTACCGAAATGCTGGCCAGGCTAGAGGGATTACAGCGGGGACCGGCAGGCAACACCAGTCTCACCGCGGCAATTGCTCTCGCCAGAGAATTGCCCGAAGACAAGACCATAGTAGTTCAGGAGACCGAGTATACCGGCGCTGGGAAGCTTCCAAGTGCCCAGCTCACATTCGCGAGAGAGAATGGAATCGAAATAGTTAGGGGAGACCCGATCATTATGGATTCTCCCGGCAAGAGAATAGCAATTCCCGAAAGTTACTCGCAGATAGCTTACAAAGAAGTGGATGTGAATGATCTCAGAAGATCCTATATTAGACAGCTCATGAAACAGGGGGCAGCACTGATCGATAGTGATTTCGATTTTCTCTCTGCAGAGCTGAAGACAACTGCGACAAAGGTTAGGGAACTGGTTAAGGAGGTAAGTAATGATGTCGATTCAGAGAGACGATGATTTCGAGAAGCGGAGTCTGCATCTGAAGAATCTAACCGACGAAGAACTCGACAGAAGGTTCTGGGAACTGGCCGACAGAATAGTCGAACCCTTGATAGATCTTGCAAGGGCAAATACAAGCCCTTCTATCGAACGATCTGTGCTTCTTAGAATGGGCATGGATAGTTTTCAGGCAGGAGCAATAGTCACAAAGGCCGTGGAACACGGTTTGCTCGGGAAGGGTGCCGGCAATATCGTTCTAGCCTACGCTAAGATGAATTCACTAACCCTGGAAAAGGCAGTTGAAGAACTCGCTACCGGAAAGGGCTGGGAAGCCCTTGTTTCTACCTTCAGGGGAGGTGATCGTAATGCTGCCCGTTAATGAAAAACTGAGAGTTGAGGAGATTCTCAAGGATCTAGAGCATTATGCACCCAAGAGAAAAGGCTGGAGTTGGAGAAAGAAACTTCCCGAAGACACGAAGGTAAATGGCTTCTACTACGATGAGATATCCGAACCCCTCAAGAACAGCGTGGGTCTTCCCGCTTCTCACTACTTCGACAACATAGATCCCCAGCCCGATCCCGTTATTACCTCGGAGATAGCTTCTGGAAGATTCGAAGACGATGTTAGAAGAATGAGAATGGCCGCATGGCATGGGGCCGATCATATAATGGTAATAAGGACTCTCGGCCAGAGCCACATCGACGGTCTAATAGAGGGAACTCCCGAGGGAATCGGTGGCATCCCAATAACGAGGAAGCAGCTAAGAGCCACAAGAAAGGCTCTCGACATCATAGAAGAAGAAGTTGGAAGACCGATAAACTTCCATTCATATGTTAGCGGCGTGGCAGGCCCGGAAATTGCAGTCCTCTTCGCCGAAGAGGGAGTGAACGGAGCCCACCAGGATCCTCAGTACAACATCCTATACAGGGGGATAAATCCGCTTCGTTCCTTTGTCGATGCAGCCGTGGCGAAGAAGATTATGGCAAGCGTCGACATGTTGCAGATTGACGGCGCCCATAACGCTAACGCCTCTGCCAAAAGAGCGTGGAAGGTTATGCCGGAACTCCTCGTTCAACACGCGATCAACTGTGTGTTCTCTGTCAAGGCCGGTATGAGGAAGGATTTGATCTCCCTTTCCACAGTTCCACCCGTCGTTTCGCCGGCTCCGGAGTTCAAGCTTAATTTCATATACGCGCTGACTGTTCGCGAGCTGTTTAGAGAATACAGATTCAGAGCACAGATGAACACGAGATACATTGAATCCGATCTCGTCGACGCAACCAGAATACACGTACTCGATACCCTTATATCTAGACTGACCAAAGCCGACATTCAGTCGACCATAACTCCCGACGAAGGCCGAAACGTTCCATGGCATGTGAATTCTATCAGAGGAGTAGAGACAGCAAAACATACACTTGTAGCTCTTGATGGAATCAAGGATTTGCTCAAGGTAAATGAAGAAGTAGTCAGACCCAGCATTCGAGAGCTGAAGATGCGGGCGATTCTTATGATGGAAGAGATACTGGAAGTCGGCGGATACTTCGAGGCTGCGGAGAAGGGCTTCTTCGTCGATAACGGTCTTTACCCGGAGCGAAATGGAGATGGAATAGCAAGGCCAAAAGACGGAGGCATAGGAGCGGGCACCGTAATTCCCAGGGATGCAGATTACTTCGCTCCTGTCTGTGAACACTTCGGCTATAACAGGATTCCTGAAGGCTTATCCTCTCCCGATGAACCTATTGGCGGCTGCACTCTTCACGACAGGTCGAAAATTAAGTATATAGACGAACTAGATGAATCAGACAATGTGAATCTCAGGATCTCGCAGCAGCTTGAGGACAGAGAAAAGGGCTTGATATCGCCCGAAGTGGAATGGTGGGGTGATGGATGGGTTCAACTCGACATGACCATTCCCGACGACCCCGAGCACTCAGAGGCGGCTGCTATTGAAATCGCAAAAAGGATGGGCTTCAAAGATGCCTCCGTCATAAGCAAGACGATCCTACACCCCGTAGAAGGCACATATCTGGAACTCAAAGCAAAGGTCCCATTCAAGATCGAGAGAAACTCCTTGCAGCTGCCGCAAAAGCCCGATCTATTGAGTGAAGAGGAGATTACCGCCTTTATAGTTGAACACCCCATGAGAGTAGTAGCAGGGACCGTTGGGAACGATGAGCATTCTGTAGGGATAAGGGAGATTCTCGACATCAAACACGGGGGAATCGAAAAGTTCGGCTTCAAATACACCTATCTGGGAACGAGCATTCCTCCGGAAAAGTTTATAGATGCTGCTATCGAAACTGGAGCAGATGCAATTCTAGTTTCGACGATAATAACTCACAACGAAGTTCATGCAGAAAATATGTTGAAAATCGCGCAGCTAGCTATTGAAAAAGGTGTAAGGGACAAGGTCATAATTATTTCAGGAGGAACTCAAATAAGGAATGACCTTGCAGTTTCCTGTGGAATGGACGCAGGCTTCGGCCGCGGAACGAAGGGCATTCACGTAGCATCTTTCCTTGTGAAGAAAAAACGCGAGCTTCTCCGATAGAATCGAGTTAACATCGAGGGCGGCATTCGCCGCCTTCTTTGCGTTATACTTGGAAAGATGACTGAACAGATAGAGAATTCCATAAACAACACGATAGATGAGATCAGAGAATTGGCCGGCGGGGACCGACTCACAGTAGCTTTTTCAGGAGGCCTTGATTCAACTCTGGTTTCCTACCTGGCTTTGAAAGCCCTTGGACGTGATCGAGTCAAATTGATAAACGTCTGTTTCGGTCCATACTCATACAGCAAAGGACTTGAAATTGTGGCATCGTTGGCAGAGAGGCTGGGCCTCAGGCTTGAATTTACGCCGGGCTATGAAGCTCAGGAGGATGTCTGGAAAGGCGGCCCCTCATGCAATAGATGTACCAGATTGGCCAAGCTGCCGGCTGTCAGATCTGGAGTTCTTGGCCTGGTTGCGACCGGGGCCAACCAGTCGGACACCTGGGGAAAGACGGGAATTGTGATCAAGGATGGTTTTTACGCACCTTTGAGGGACTGGACCAAGGCTCAAATTGAAGAGGCGTTGTCTCTTCTTAACATCGAAGTCCCAAAGATTGGCGAGGCTCCCGTGAGGGAAGGTTGCAAGTTGAAACACCTGTTGAAGATAATGGCTAAACCTTCTTATCACGGCTACTCCGTTGCTATTGCAAATGAGGTTCTGTTGGATGAACTAGATGATTTCACACATAGTCTGGCAAACGTAAAGATAGTTGGTCCGCTCTCTACGAACATCGCACTAATAAACGTAAGTCCCCTTCCATCGAAAACAAGGAGAGATAGGATCGAAGCTTCTCTGGAGGCGATTGATTCGATCGATGATGTTAGGTGGGTAGAGGGTCCCATGGTGCTCAAGATCATTGCCAATCCGGGACTGTTCAACAGCCCCGAAGCGAGAGGATGGGTTTTGAACGGAAGGCTAGCGCCAGAGTTTGCTTTTCCGATCCATGCAAGGTGGGTGAAATCAAAAAACAACAGGCTAGAGACTTTTCAGGTTATAGATTGCTGGAGGTTGGAAGATGATTCGGCTCATAGTTATTGATCTCGACGGTACTCTCCTAAATGATGAGAAAGAAATCTCTTCGGAAAATGAAAATGCGATACGACACGCTCTCCAAATGGGAGTTGCCGTTTCAATATCCACAGGAAGAAGTTACGTTTCAGGCCATGAGTATGTTGAGCAACTTGGAATCGATGTCCCTGTCTCTTATCAGAATGGCGCTCTTGTAACTTTCGGCCATGGAGAAGAGATAAAGGTGATTTCAAAGTCTATCCTTGACCCCAGCAAGGCAAGGATGATATACATGAGAGCAATGGAAAAGAGCCTGAACGCTCTAGTCTTCTTTGATTTCTTCGCTCTTCCAGACATCTCTACCGTTGGGCCATACGATTCCCCTTACAGGGAGTACTACAGACATAACAAGTACCGCATGATATTTGAAGAGAATCCCCTAATGAGAATCTCAGACGATGGAATTCCCGAAATTGCAATAGAAGGCAAAGAGACTTTGATCAAGGACCTTCTTCTTGAGTCCAATTCGCATCTTGAAAACGTCACTGTAGTTAAGAACGACTCCCTTGAGGACCACGCATTCTACGAGTTCTTTGGACCGGGCGTTGGAAAAGAGAAAGGGCTTAGGCACATACTTGATCATCTCAATCTTAATTGGGACAGTGTAGCTCACATAGGTGATAACTACAACGATTTGGAGATACTGAAGAAAGCGGCTCTACCGATCGTGATGGCTAATGGTCCACTGGGTGTCAAAAAGCATGCGAGTTTTGTCACAGATAGAGACAACAACAACGGAGGTGTGGCAGAAGCAATAGAAAGAATCCTCCGAACCAGGGGTGAACTGTAGTGGCCCTGATTCTTGTTTCGGCCGTTCTCACTGCACTTGCCATGCCGGGAATGCTTTGGGGGTACTTGATCTGGGTTGCCCTGATACCATTCTTCATCGCAATGAAAGATGTATCACCTCTGAAGGGTGCTCTAAGAGCCTTCGTGTGGGGGTTTGTTTACCTTCTTCTAACCCATTACTGGGAGCTACCTGTATTGACAGTGAACGTTCCCGAAGTACTGAATTCATTTCCCAACTTCATTGGAGTCGTTGTCTATTTCTTGATGGGAATAGTAATCGCTGTCCCCTTTCTAGCATTTGGTCTAGTTTATGGTTTGTATCAGAGGTTCTTCGACAGATACCCGATTCTTCTAGGGCTTTTTGCCGCTTCATTCTTCACGGTCGTAGAATATCTGAGAGAGATTGGACCGCTAGGATTCACTAACGGGAGGCTCTCGGATGCCCTTTTAAATGGGCAGCAGGGAATCTCTCAGTTACTTTCCATTGGTGGACCTCTCCTTCTGGTATTCATTATCGTTTTCGTAAATCATTATCTTTCCTATCTCTTCGTGAACAGAACAAGAGATAGAGCAGTTCTTATTGTTGTTTCAGTTGCAATCGTTGCCCTAGTAAATGCGGCTATTACAGCCCTCGTTCCCACTCCCCATTCCTCAAACAAATACGAAAGCACTCTCTATGCTCTTCAGACAAACATATCAATGCAGATGAAGTACTATCAGCCACCGGATGAAACTCTGGCAATTGTCTCTAGAGCCCTTAGAGAGATTCCAGAAGGCTCCGTCGTGATTATGCCAGAGGCAACCTTCATGAGCGACATCAGAAGGAACTCCACCGGAACCCAGCTGCAGCAGATTGCTCAGGAAAGAAATCTGAAGATCTTGGTGGGTTTCCCCACTTACAACGACGACAACTACAATCAGGTTAGATTTGTTACTGCAGAGGGTTTTTCCGATGAATACTATGCGAAGATCCAGCTTACTCCTTTCGTAGAGTCTCTTCCGTGGCCCAAAGTATTCGGTGTATTCAGTTTTCTCAAATTTCTTGACTATTTTGATCCCGGAGAAAAGTTCACGATCTTCTCGGTCGATGAACACCGAATAGGAGCTCAGATCTGCTTTGATTCGCTATACAGTAACGTTGCGAGAGGACTAACGCTCAACGGCGCAAACGTCATTGTAATTGCGACAAATGATGGCTGGTTCAATATTTCGACGGCCTTGAACCAGCATCTCTCAAAAAGCATTGCGAGAGCTATAGAGAACAGAAGGTACGTCATACAGGTATCCAATACAGGAATATCTGCAATAATCGACCCTTACGGACGAATTGTAAAGCGTTTACCAACCTCAAAAGAATTGACTGCAGAGTACGTTATTGGCGAATTCCAGTATCTTCCCAGAGTTAATACCACACTGTACACCAAATTTGGAAACTGGTTCTTCTGGTTCTCACTTTTTCTGGGAATAGCATTGATAATACTTGGAGGTGTTGTTCTTTGACCTACAAAGATAATGCAAAGAAGATCCTCGAGACTTTCAAAACAGTAGTTGTCGTTGGTTTCTCGAAGAATCCGGAAAAGGCAGCCAATTATGTTCCCACCTATCTTATCGAAAAGGGATATCGAATAGTACCTGTCAATCCAAGTATGAAAGAGTATAGCGGCCTAAAAGTCTTCCCGGATCTCGAAGCCGTTGTGGCTGAGGGTATAGAGCTTGAAGTCGTTGAAATCTTCAGACCCTCTGAAGAGGCCGGAGCCATCGCTTTGAGAGCGATAGAACTTGGCGCCAAAGCAGTCTGGCTGCAAAAAGGTATTCAGAGTGAGAAAGCTCAGTTCGCTGCAGACGAAAACGGTGTCCTTTACGTACAGAACCTCTGCATGTTTGAAGAACACAGAAGAATATCGCTTTGAACGTGCTAAGAACCGTGGCTGGTGGTAGGTAAGTGCTCTTAAACAAATAAGAGCACAATCACGACCAGAATGATTCGGGAAAACCATCCGGGGACACAAGGCAGGCTTCGCCAGGAAGTGATGCTGCTGCGCATGAGGCGACAAAATAGCCAGTCAGGCTACGCCTGGCCAGTCTTTGCTTCGCAAAGGCCAGTCTCGCCTTTGGCGAGGCCAGTTCCGGCTGCGCCGGGCAAACAAAGACAATCGAGAAAGAGAGTATCGAGAGGTTCGCTGCGCTCACGAGAAGAGCTAGATTATGAGCAGGATCATCTCAGAATGACTTGATGCGAGAGAAAACTGTTATCCGTAATTGCTTCTGACAACTCCATACTTCGTCTGAACATGATTCAGAATCCCGGGTTTTTTGACTTTAACCTAAAACGAAGAACGGATCCTCGCTCTGAAACGAATAACAGATTCTGCTCGGAGAACGGAGAACCTTTCAACGGGGAACCAGTTTTTCTTGATCTTCCGATCCGCAACCACGTTTTCTCGAAAGCCCAGATCCTTAACAGGAGCTCTTCAGGATGAAAAAATATGTTCGTATGATCAGTTTGGCTTTCTTCTCGGTCTCTTGTTCTTCTTACAACTCACACCATGGAGCTTGCAAGTAATTCTTTGGTCTTCTTACCACCAAAGCGCTACCTCCCGACCTCGGTTATTCCAACAGCTAAGTCCCAAAAAAGTCCGGGATGACCCTGAAGATAGGCCCCAAACAGGAGCCCTGAACAAGAATAGTTGCATATCAGGGCAGGCTCTGCGGGATGACAACGTCTGCAAATTCCGAAAACGTCTAAATCCGTCATTTTGAAATTGTTTCAGCATCTTGTTCCGTCCAAAAGGATCAGGCGAGAAGGACCGTTATCGAAAGCTCTGGTTCGAGAGCATAGCAAGAAGCCGAAAAAGCAATAGTCTTAAGAAGCAGGCTAGTCCATTCTTTTGCACAGCGAAGAGTGTTTTCTTCTTGATAGTGTAGCCGTTACTATGTTCAGGATCCTGTTCAAAAGCATCAGGGGATAGCCAAGCATTCAAATAAGCGTAAGATGTCATCGATGATTTTGACGGATTATTCAGTCTAAAATGAGTTATCCTTGTTGACGAACAAAACGGTATTCAGTCGTACAGGACCTTCTCGCGGAATTCTTTCACTAGTTCCGGTGAGTTGTTAGCGACGAGGACGTTTGGATTGAAGAGGTCAAAAGCTTCTTCGACACAGCTGCCGACAAAACCTCCGGCTTCTTTCACTAGTAAAATACCGCTTGCAACGTCCCAGGGTTTTAGCGTTTCTTCCCAGAAGATGTCGGCTCTTCCCGATGCAACGTAAGCAAAATCAAGACAGGCACTTCCGGTTATTCGCAGTCCCCTGCAGATCTTTATTGCTCGGTTTATTCTTCTGGTAATCCTCTCAAAGGCAGTTTCAGATGAGTACTGCATCCCAACGTGGCTGGTAGCTTCTCGGAGTTCTTTCGTCTTGCTAACCCAGATTCTTTTGTTATTAAGATAAGCTCCCTGGCCCTCGATTGCATGAAAGGTCTCATTCCTGTTGTGATCATAGGTTACTCCAAGAACAACTCTGCCTTCACTGAATAGAGCTATTTGCGTAGAATAATGGGGATTGGATTTTGAGAAGTTTGTCGTCCCATCTACTGGATCAACTATCCACATTGTAGAAGATCTTACATCGGGACCGGACTCCTCACCAAGATAGGCTGCTTCGGGATAAAGATCGTGAAGGAAGGCACGAAGATTGTCCTCGATCTCCAAATCAACAGAGGTGACTATGTCCTTGTATCCACTCTTGCGTTCAATTGAGAACTCCTCCTTAGAGACTTTTCTCCAGAGTTCCGGCAGATAAACACGAATCTTTCTGCTGAAATTGTTGAGAAGGAGGTTATCCACGTAGTTTCACACCAATCTTCCCGGTTTCTCTTAAGACGAGTTCAATGAGCGAATTGATTTCATCATCAGTGAGGGTTTTATCAAAGGATTCAAAGCCCAGGGTAACCGTGATGCTCTTGTATCCAGGTTCGATTCCTTTACCTTTGTAAAGGTCAGAAACCCTGATCTCCCCGAAGGAGGTACCATCAAGAGTCTTGCTTATTAATTCTTCTAGTTCTCCATAAGTAACTGAGTTAGGAACAAGGAAGGATAGATCTCTAGAAACCCTCGGGAATGGCGAGATTTTTTTCGCTCCGGAGAATTTCTTCATAAGGCTTTCGATTATGCTGATGTTGAGTTCAGCAACGTAGACTTCACCGCTCTTTATCTCATAAAGCTCATCGGCAATTGAGATATCTACAGCGCCAAAGAATCCAGTGTTCCTTCCGTCGATGTCCACCGATACGGCCTTGCCCTTTTCAAGCCAGGAAAGCG
>JAFGAP010000165.1 GCA_016933635.1 Kosmotogaceae bacterium | reverse complement strand
TGTTATTGGAATACTGGAAGATACGCCAGATGAAACCCTTTCCAGTGAAAG
Organism: Kosmotogaceae bacterium; assembly: GCA_016933635.1. GTDB lineage: Bacteria > Thermotogota > Thermotogae > Petrotogales > Kosmotogaceae > Mesotoga. Next base: position 4,443 of record JAFGAP010000165.1, on the reverse strand, counting down.
CCCGGTTTATGAACTCTATCAAGAAATCAAAGAGCGCTGGAAAGACTTGAAAGACGTCATTTCAAAAGAGAGTATCGGGAGATTCATAAAAGATGGAAGGGAAGCCCTAGAGATCATAATCAAAGCCACATCGGCCTATACTATCATCCCTACACTGGGAACGTATTTGCTTACCAACGCCTGGCTGACACATGCCGAAGAGGAGACAGGCATAGCCGCGTTATGGAACAGGTTATGTGGTTCGGGACATTTAGAGCATTCGGTCGCTGCATCCGTGTCCAGCTATTTCGTGAAGAAATCCAAAGAATTCTTGAATAACAAAAATGAAAAGATAGAAAAGGAAGTCCCTAGATTCAATAGAACAAGAAAAAGCCCTTTTCGCGAAATGTCTTATCTGATGTCCTCGATAAATGAAGAAGAAAAGCTGGATTATGAAAAGGAATACAGCGCTTCTGGTTGTGCAACTTATGTAGGGACGATCGATATTATAGATTCATGGTTTCTTTCAGAACTTTTCTCTTCAAAAACATATGAACTAGAAGATCCCGAAAAGATCCTTGAGAGCAGGAAGGAATTCATATCCAGATACCTGCCTGAGCTGAGCGAGGAAATCGGCGAACTCACTTACAGTGGAACAGACGACTTTCTACTCGATATTCAAAGTAAATTGGTTCCAAACCTCTATTCGGAAATTATAGGAAGTAATTCTGCGGCAATCAGACGCTGGCCATTTGCTCTAGCTCTTCTTAGAGATCTTTATGAAACAAGCAAAAGCAGGCCTTTCCCGATAACAGATGTAAAAGACGAAACAATCGCAAAGAGAGTAAATGATTATCTTGCACTGTATTCAAACTGGAATTCTTACGCTTTAAGTTGGTCTAATTACGGTGGAAAAGAGCTGCTGCAGTTGAAAAAGGGGGGAATGATTCACAGACAAATAGATATAAAGGACAACGAATACAGGAACTTCTTCTTGATTATGGCCGCAAATTTCTCGCCAGATATCTCAGACAGTACTCGAGAGCCTTCCCGTTCCAAAGATCAGTTTCAGAGTCTGATTTTAAGCGGAGCCGCCAAAAGCCTTCGTCTTCTCAGATATAACGTAAAAGTGAGGGATTCTATTCTAAACGGCACTGATTTTCGAGCATACAAAGAAATGGGCGAAGAGTTCATAAGCTTCGTCAAACATCTCAAAGAAACTGAAGTGGATAAATCTCTGGCCACTACAAAAGATATATTCAGCAAACTGAGACGTTTTTTCATCAAAGCCAAGGCATTTTCTAACAGAAACAACCCCGAAAACATAAGAATAGATATAGATGTCAAGGACCTGGAATATCTCTCAGACAAACCTCTACAGAGAACCGCATTCGAGATATTCGAAAAAGAAAAGAGCGCCGGAATACTGGATGATTTTCCTGTCTTGCTGTACGATTTTCAAAGACTAAAAGACGATAATGTCTTCGGATCTTATAATACTCTCTTTCGAGAATTCGCTCACTCAATCGAAGAATTCAGAATGCTTACAAATTATTCGGACGTTCTTTCGCAATTCTCTAATGTCTTGAAGCTGAACTTCCTCAATACCAAGAAAATTGCAGAAGAACTGCAGTTGGCAAAGGAAGTTGGAGATTTTTCGAAAGTGAGAGAAGCCATAATGAAGACCGCGACCGATATTAGAGAGCAGAGTCTGTTACTTTTCAAATGCTGCATTCTGGAATACTGTCACAAACAATATGAGAGCAGATTATCCGAAGTAACGGAAAGAATGAACGAATTAGAATCCGGAAATTTTGGATCTTACTCCGAGGTAGAGATCCTCAAGATGACCGGAGAATTGATCTGCGATTTTCATGCAAAAGGTTATAGAAAAACAGATAGAGTTTCACTTGAAGACTATCCGCTATATATAGGCATAGAGGTATGGGCTCACGGGCGCTGGGTTTTTCTGGATAGGGTGAATATCTGGATACAGCTACCTCTAATAATTACCTTTCTCGCCGTATTTACTCCTGATTTCTTCAAGTGGGGGGATGTTAGAATTTCCCCAGTCTGCCTCTTTGCAATAATCCCATCGCTGATATTCCTTTGCTGGATCGAATTGTCTATTAGATTGAAAGGTAGAAACCTTATCTGGCATAGAGAATCGAAGACGGGAGTTTCCGGTGAAAGAGATTACAGGTTTCTATCTCAGACAATAGTCTATTCAATAATCGCTCTGGTCATAGGTTCAATCATCGAGTCCTTTAGGACGCCGAAGGAAGTAGCTTTTCTCAATCTGCCATTCATAATACTTGACGGTGTTCTCTTATCTAATGTAATCCCGGTTTTGTCTGGATTCACCAGCAAACCCCTTGAGTCCGACAGAAAGGATATGCCTGCAAGAAATCCAGGGAAGTTGATTATGTTGTTATTATCACTGGCGGTGGTTAACGCATTGTGGTTCTTGGCTATTTATTTTGATTATCTCAAAATCTATGCAGTCACGAAGACCCTGTTTGCCCTGGATATAGCGATTGTCTTACTGATAATACAGCGGTTGCTAGTTGATGAAAGCAAAACAGCTGAGAGTGCATTACTCCTGTATGGAATAATAGTCTCATTTCAAACGGTTGTGAGGAACGGTGTCTCACGGTTAGTGACGATGCTTAAGATCGTAGTTCGGAAGATTGTATGGATTGTGCGTTATCGCGGAGATTACTAGATGATCGGCATGAATTCCGCCCTTAACTAGAATGAGGGTTAAGTTGAAGAAGTAGGCATTTCGATTCTCTTTACCAACAATATTCAACTCAGTGCGGAACCAAGGTGGTGATCTCATTGGGTGAAGTCGAGTTGCTCGATGGTATTCTGTTCGCTATTCAGAACACCGCGAACCTGATTTTCGGGATTATTGGGCCTTGCATCGTTTTGATAATTCTCATCTACGTTTTTGCAAGGTTGTTGAACCAGGCCACTCAGACTGCCCTGGGAAGGGTTTATTGTGTATTGTACTTTCCCGGTTGTGTTATTCATGAACTCAGCCACGCCTTCTTTGCATTGATTTTCGGCCATAAGATTACAAAGATTGTCCTTGTTCCGTCAGTATTTGATCCGCAGCCAAGAGTAGAACACCGTTTCAATCCCAGAAACATTATCCATATGATCGGGGCGTTTTTTATCAGCACGGGCCCCATAATAGTCTCGTCTGCGTTGATCTATTTACTGGTTAGGTTCTTGCTGGATGGAGATATCTTTGCTCCGATCTCCGAAATGAATTTTTCCGTGAATCTAATAGAATCCGAAAGAGAGATTCTTCAGCTACTTACATCGCTTTTCGATGGCACCAAGAAGGTTATCGCCAATTTGATCAACCCGGAGAATTTTCTTAACTGGAGATTTTACATTGTGTTTTATGTTGGCGCAGTTCTGGGAACCGCAGCAGAACTCAGCTGGGAGGATATCAAATTCGGTTTCTTCGGCTTTCTCTTCCTTCTACTGATCACGTTCGTGTTGAATCTTCTCCTTTTCCTTACTTACAATTTCGAAATGAAAGAGGAGATTTTTGAATATGCGGGAAGGTATAGTGCGTCCATTAGTTCGATAATGGTTTTCACAGTTGCAATCCAGTTCTTTCTTTGGTCCATTTTCAAAGCATTCGCGGCAATCAGGAGCTTTTTCAGACGGTGAAATAGATCGTTATAGATCTATCATGGCAATAACGATCGAAAAGGAGGACAGCAAATGCTTATAAGAAAGGTCTTTCGAGTCTTTGTGAGTTCTACGTTTCTGGATATGAAGAGAGAAAGGAATGTCCTCCAGAAGAAGGTCTTCCCCAGACTGAGAGAATACTGCGAAAGACACGGGGCCAACTTTCAGGATATAGACCTCCGCTGGGGTGTGAGCGACGAAGTACAGAAAGACCAGAGAACCCTCCAGATATGCCTCTCCGAAAACATAACACATCCTTTTATTGAGCACAAATCTTGATTTAGAGGAGTGAAAGACGTGAAAAGAAAAATGGTAGTGGATATCAGCAAACGCACTTCATCAACAGCAGCAATTGTATCGATGCTTGCAAAGAATTGCGAAATCTTCGACGCAATTTTCGATCACCCGCTTTCTGTGAAAAGGCTCGATCAGAACAAATGGATTGGTGGAAGATATGGAGTTAGAGTTGTTGTCTCATTAGAGAAGTTTTATGAAGATGGAAAAACCGGCACGTTTTTCTTTAAAGGATTGCATAAATGGCTTGGGGTTCTGAACACTTCTCTGGCCGAAATATCATATGAAACGATCGGCCCAGATACCGTATTTATGCATGGATACAGCGAAGTAGACCTTCCGGGGATTTATGGTTTAATGCCTTCAGGAGTACGTTACAGGGCACATAAACTTGCTGAAGACATAGCGAAACTGGCATCAGAGGGAGCCGAAAAATTGTACAAGGACTTTGATCAATGT
>JAFGAP010000164.1 GCA_016933635.1 Kosmotogaceae bacterium | reverse complement strand
TATTACCTGTTCGTTGTTCTATCCTGAAGTTATGTAATCCACAGGCAATCTCCATCACAAGATCATCAAACCTATCCTTGGTGTTACGGAAAACATCCTTGACGATCCGACAACGTTTTATCCCACATATGACATGCTCAACAATAATGCGTATCCTGGATATTAAAGAATTCTGTTCCTTTTCCTCAGCGGTCAACTCTCCACCTCGCGGCTTCTTCTTGGGCTGACGAGTATCTACTCCCGCTGGTTCGTATCCCTGGAAGCCAGCGTCTTGGTAGAGCGTGCTTCCTCTGGAAATTCATGTCCTTCCTCGTCACAGATATTCTTGTCATGTTTCTTCCCTTCCCATGTGCATCCCAAATACTCCACTCTCCTGTAGCTCAATGTGACTATCACATTGTTCTTCACCGTATGAGCTTTCTTCTTGCCACTGTAGAAACGCTTTTGCTCTTCCTGATCTTTAGGGCGTTGTCGGCGACGCTCTGTGCCATCAATAGCAAAACTCTCCTTTTCTGCTTTGCCATCAGAACATTCAACAGATTCATCCATATATGAATCTAATAACTCTTTCACTTTCTTGGCATCTCGTTCAGGAATATGACCCAGTTCCTTCAAAGACATCCGTAGGACTTCTGAAAGTATATGAATCCATTCACAAGTCTGGCTTTAACTCATGTCAAAGTGAAAGGCAAGCACTTTCCCCGCTTTCGCGAGGACAGGCTCTGAAGTGGATATGTCTTGAAATACACCAGTATAAAGAGCAACTTATCTTCGCATGTTGCCAAACGGATTTTCCGATTACCATCGTAATCTCGCTGGCGTAGCTCCAGGGAATGCGATTCTGCTGAACATAATGCTCCCAAACTGTAGTGAATGTTTACAGTAGTATCTGAAATTCCTTCGTATTCAATTCAGTGAACGCAAGGAAAGTTTCAGGATTATCTTTCAGGTTTTCATAGTGTAATTCCATGGGCGTTAGACTCCTAAATTATCAATGTCTTCCAAAATGTCTGTTGACCGAGAAATAAAGCTATGATAACCTATATATGCTGCAAATTCAATCCCTATGAGCAATTCACAGAATGTTCTTATTTCCGATAATGTCT
>JAFGAP010000163.1 GCA_016933635.1 Kosmotogaceae bacterium | reverse complement strand
TAGGGGCAGACAAATGGTCTGCCCCTTTCTATAGTGGAACACAAAATTTGTCTATTTTTTCTGAGTGTTAAGTCTGGTATAGTAGTAGTTGCTTCGGTAAGACTTATTATTCGATATTTCCTATTTTGCGGTTCGCTTCAGGGTTACAGCTATTATCCCGTGGAGGTCGTTGTGTCTAATTCTATTATAAGCACTCTGAAGAAGAAGGTCTCAAAGAAAACGTGGGACAACTGGTTCTCCACATTTGAGTTGAAGGTAGTCGAGGATGAAAAAGTCGTTTTCTCCGTCGCAAACTTGTTCATCAAGGACTGGCTTCAGACAAAATACGGAGCTGCCATCTCCGATTCTATAGCCGAGATTCTCGGCAGGCGTGTCTCTTTCGAAATTGTGTATAAGAACAAGGAGACTCCCTCGGTAGATTCAGCCAATGGCCAGGTATCCGGTCCTCTGTTGAAGAGAAAGCCCCTAATGATTTCAAATCTCAACCCAGAGTACACGTTCAGTAATTTCGTTGTGGGAAGTGAAAACAAGGCCCTCTATGAAGTTGCACTGGACGTGACCCAGAATCCGGGGAAATATAATCCCTTCTTCGTTTATGGGGGAGTGGGATTGGGAAAGACTCATCTCCTACAAGCGATAGCTCAGGAGACTATGAACAATTTTCCTGACAAAAAGGTTCTCTACATAACAAGCGAACAGTTCATGAACGACATGATTCAATCGATAAAAGAGAACAACATTCAGAAGTTCAGAGACCATTACAGGAAGAAGTCCGATATCCTTCTGATAGACGATATTCAGTTTCTTATAGGCAAGAAAGGTGTGCAGAATGAGTTTTTCCATTCCTTCAATGAACTTCACGATTCAGGGAAACAGCTGATAATTTGCTCCGACAGAAATCCCGAGGAGCTAGAGACATTCCATAGCAGGCTCAAGTCGAGATTCCAGATGGGAATGCTGATGTCAATTCAAGAACCCCGGCCATCCACCAGGTTTCATATTGCCAAGCAGCTTGCCCAAAGGGAATCCGTTTCCCTCCCGGATGATGTTGCCAAAGTTCTCGCGGACAACATCGATGGTAACCTTAGAAGACTGCGTGGAGCGATCATTAAACTGATTGTACACAGTAGTGTCTTTAGATCACAGATAGATCTATCTCTGGCAACCCAGATTCTCCAGTCTTTCACTGGCTCGATAAACGTTCCAGCATTCCAGAGACCTATTGACCAGATCTACTCAGCGATTGAGAAGATGATGAAGGTTACTAGGAAAGAAATCGAATCAGGTAGCAGGAGTAAGGATATTGTTCTGGCGAGACAGTTGACTATGTACATTCTAAAGAATCATTTTGGTAAGCAAGTAACTGAAATAGCACGTGAAACCGGTAAGCAGCACTCAACAGTGATACATTCCTTGAAGAAGATCGATAAGAGTGTGATGATGGGCAAAGGAGCAACAAAACTCCTCTACGACGATGTTATTGGAATAATAACTTCAAAATCAGCAGCTGTATAAAATCCCGCATGCCGCGAGATCTCTTACTACCTCTCTAATCCAATCACAATTAATCCAGACAATCTTAATCTGAATATTTCTTTGTGGAAATTTTGTCCTTCTTCTTCCAAGAGATAATATATCCAACGAAGTCCCATTATTCTAGGAGGTAGAAATGAAGTATGCAATAAGTGCATCGCTATTCTTAGTCTCTGCAGTTGTTATCATTGGGGTGATTTTTAACTGGCAGGCAAGTAGGCCTCGAGAATCAGCGAATGAGTTGTTGGGAGCATTTCCTAATGTGGTTGATGGAGTATTTGCCGGAAGTGAGGGATACATAAGTCTAGAGGTGGTAGTTTCCAGTGGAAAGATAACTGAAATACGAATACTCAAGAATCGATCAGACAGGTATGCCATAAGAGCTGAAGAGACTGTAGATAGAATACTTGAAGCTCAGAGTCTCGATGTTGATTTGGTTACTGGAGCTACAGCTACAAGCGAGTCCATAGTTGCGGCGGTAGAAAACGCGCTAGATGTGGCTTCTTCAGTGGCCAAAGAATGATGCATCTCTCGCTACACCTCTAAATGTATGCCACTAACGACCGAAGAACAAAAAAAGAGATTTAGTGGGGTTTTTTCACTGAGTAGAGCCTATTGTGTGTTTTAATCTTACATGTCCGCTGGTTCGAAGATACTCAGTATTGGATTGTTTTTTTCACCACAAATCTTCCAACGTTTATCTTTTCCCGACAGCAAAACACTTCCTTCTCCGATGCCTAAATACCTCTTTCCTTCATAAGAATACTCGAGTGAAAAATAGACCGTCATTGTTGCTTCTGAAGAATCTCTAATTGTCTCATCAGAATGCAGTTCTATAGTTATGTCATCGTAGAGCTCGAAGAAGTCCGCATAGAAAGAGGCAAGGCTGTCCTTCGAAAGGATTCTGCCGGAAGGATTACCCGGAGTAGCTACCCACACCTCTTCAGAGTAGAGCTGAATAATCCTGTCTTCCTTGCCTCCGTTTATTTCACGCTCCAGTTTGGTTAGGACACTCTCTGGTCTGGCCAACACGTAGCCAATGCAACCGGAAGTAAGTAAAGATATTGAAATCAGTGAAAGCAAAAGAAAGGTAAGATTTCTTTTCGACAAAGCTTCACCCCCAGGTTAATCTTCTTCTCATATAATAACAGATCAGCAGGCTCAACTATCCCATCTTTCAGAGAATCGCTTGAATGAGAGTGAGGTAACGATGAACCTGGGGGAGAGTCGAACAAAATCATTCCTCAGAAGTCTTATAGGTGGCGAGCTAGTCTAGGTATATTTTGGGGAGATTCATCTATGAGAGTGAACGTTGCTTATCTTTTCCTGGTAATCTTGACTACTGTTGTTCTATCTGCAACCTTTCTGAACTTCAAAGACGACTACTCGAATATAAGAGTGCAGGCGTCGGACATAAGACGGGGCGAGTCTTTTTTCATTTCGGTTCCCAGATCCACTTATGAAAGATCTACTCTCTCATATGTAAGGGGTGCAACACTAGAAAGCTTCTACAGTGATTCTGATCTCGTGTCTTATTCTTTCTGCGCTGATGACAAGAATGCGGTAATTGTTGTTAATTTCAAGGGCCTGTTCAGAGCCAGCAAAACTATTTCTTTAGAGTTCAATGATTTCGTCGACAGTAATTCCGACGGCTTCCCTGACAGACTGGTGCTTGACCATGAAGATGCCGATAACTTCAGAGCATGGTTTGTGAACATTGCTGCCTACCAGGTTATTGAGTTCTCAGACAGATGGAAATCTGAAGAAAGAGACTGCAGCGGGCTGATCAGATTTGCCGCTAGAGAAGCTCTTAAGACTCACAACGAAGAGTGGTTTTCCGAGACGACAGTTGATTATGATCTCTGGCTAGAGAAGACAGGAATTGATCTGCGAAAGATTCCTGACGTAAGAGAGTATAACTATCCAGATATCCCGATACTGAGAAACAGAATCTTCATAAGCAACGACGGAGACTTCACTTACTTTGCCGATGCTTACAACCTAGTTCGTAGTAGTATGGTATTTAAGGGTAGGGATCTGGGAGCAGCGAGACCTGGCGACGTAATTTTCTTCCATCATCCTTCGCCATCAACCTTTCATTCAATGATCTTCACCGGTGATGGCCTCATATACCATACCGGACCCCTTTCCGAAACCGATTCTGGTGTTTTGAAATTGTGGAGTGTAGACGATTACATAAGAACTATGCCTTACCAATGGCAACCAATATATAATAACGAAAACTATCTCGGGGTATACACGTTCAAGTTTCTGCCCCGGAAGTGATGGAGGGTGAACGCGATGAGAAAGGTCTGTGTGTTTCTTCTAATTCTTCTTCTGACAGGTTTGACAGCAATTGCGTTTGAGATTCAACGATATGGATACGAGTTGAGATCCTCTTTCTTAGAGTTCTATTCGCTTGATTATCTCCCAAGTGTGTACACCGACATTAAGGATTCTTTCATCGACATCAAGATCTACGATCTAGACGAGGAAGACCTTACTGGAGCGATAACTATTGGTGATGTAAGAGTTTCCGGAGATCCACTATATGCTTTAAGGCAGACAGTTAAGGAGAAACAGAGAATCTTTTTGCCAAGGGAAGAACTCATGGGTCTAAGGTTAATAGTCGTTTCATCGCAGTCCGGTACCGCAAAGCTAATGACGAGTTTCCGCATGGTTGGAGCCCAGTTGCTAGCTCACGAAGATGGGGCGATGCTGAGGCTCTGGAAGAAAGATGATGGGAGCTTCTTGGATCATTTCTCGCTTTACAGACTCAGCGATGGGGAGCTGCTGGGACAATCTGAAGAGGGAGTTTTTGTCTTCGATTACCTTCCTAAAACAGATGAGGCAATACTTGTCCAGTCTTCCGAGGGATCGATTCTATGGAGGCCAGGGGAATATGATTACTATTTCTCTTCCAGACACATCTCTTTGACGTTTACAGACAGACCGGCTTACAAAGCCGGCGAGGTTGTGAACTTCAGATCCTTCATCAGAGAAGTGACTCCCTCTGGTTATAAGATACCGGAAATAGATTCCGTTGAAGTGGAGATAGTCGATCCTTTGAACAGAGGGGTTTATGCCGAAACTCTGGAGCCGGACGGTCTTGGATCAGTTAGCGGCACTTTCCGAACATATTCTGAGATAACGAGAGGATCTTACAGAATAATTGTTCGATGGGGTGAAAACGAAGATTACTACTACTTTCAGATTGCAGATTATAAGAAGCCAACTTTCTTTACCTTGGCTGAACCCACAACAAGTGCCTTCAAGAAGGGAGAGCCTGTTACAATTGATGTCTCGTCGGAATACTATTTCGGAGATCCGGTCTCTCTTGGAAAGGTAGATTACACGATTTACAAAGGCACTCAATACGTTGACAATGAATCTGCAAGGCTGGATGGCTTGGGTAAGACCGTAATAGGATACACTGGAGATCTTGAAAGCGGAGCCTACTACGCTATTGTGACTGTGTCAGATGATACAGGCATGCAGACACGGAGTGTGGTTGATTTCAAAATTGTACAGGGAACTTTCGATTTCGTAGTGGGTTATAGATTTACCGAAAACGAGGCTCTTGTAACAATCGAAACCAGCTTGAATGACGATACACCGGTCTCTAAGCAATTCGAGATAAAGGTCTGGTACGAGGAATCAGTAATTCTAATGGATAAAGGCGAACACGTTGAAAAGAACCTAAAAATAAACGTATACAAGAGTGAACTCTCAACCGATAGTGGAGGAAAGGCAGAGGTATCGATTGATCTTAGGCAAGTCCCTTCAGATACTGTAGTGTACTTTGAAATAAATGGTTCACCTTCAGGGGAACCAGAAATTGTAAATAACTACTCAGTCTATACTGGGGGTTACTATGACTATTACGGGTCGATTCTAATCGATTCAGTGAAATCTGCGGAGCCAGGGTCTAGTGCAGAAGTGGTCTTCTACACAACGTCACCGATGGATCTGTGGATTATTTCTGATTTTTCGGGCGAGTTCAGTCAATTCCCATTCAGTTCGACTGAAGGAAAGAACACGGTCTATATAGAAGTACCCGAAGGATATGCTTACGAGAATTTCATGTTTTTCATAGTCGGATACAAGGATTATCAGATTATCCAATCAGGCCTGATCGAAGTCCAAACGGCTTCAAGAGATTTATCGATAAAGACCCTTACTCAGGAAAGGTACAGTCCCGGTGATACAGTAAATATGAGAATTCAGGTTACCGATGCCGAAGGCAAACCAGCCGAAGTTGGGCTTACCGTTTCCGTTGTATCCCAGGCAATGCTATCCATTTTTGAAGGGGACTACGATCAGTGGAAGGGATCGTTAGGTAGTCCTTTCAACAGAGGGTTTAACACAATCAGCATTAATGATCTTTACTATTCCGCCTACCCATCTATCGCAAAACTAGGAGATTTGCTTGAATCGCAGCCTCCGGCCGCAGAGTCCAAAGTTACGGGAGGCGCTCCGCTCGGCATGGGCGACCTAGGTGGAGATGAAAAGAGCCTTACCTCCGATGTAAGGGCAAGAAAGCTATTCAGTGATAGCGCTTTCTGGTCTACCGGAACTTTTACAGATGAGAACGGTCTGGCTGAACTGTCTTTTGTAGTGCCTGAAGATCTAGATACCTGGACAGTAAGGGCTTTATCTTCCAGTACGAACGGTGATTTTAGCTACAGTAAATCGAGTTTCGAGACATGGAAACCAATGACAGTCAGCAGTTTTCTTCCAGAGTTTCTTATTGCTGGGGACACCGTAAGCCTTGTCTTCTCTGTTAAGAATAACCTTGATTCAACCATACCTGTAATCACCGGCTTCTATCTCGGCGAAGAAGTAATAGAGGAAAAGGGTTCTTCAATAAAAGCATTTGAGAGTCGTTCATTCAGCTACGAGGTCAATGTACAGGATCTTTTGCCCTCTGAGAGGGAACAGAAGCTAAAAGTGAAATTTGTGGTCAAGGGAAGCCACGGCTCAGACGGAGTCGAATACGAGATTCCCATAAAGCCCAGGTTTTCTTACTCTCGATTCGGTTCCCTTGATTTCCTTGAAGGTAACATGACTCTTGAATTCTCAGAAAACTCCGCAGGAACGATTACGATTTCTTCCACTATTGATCCTATTCTTCTGGAGGCGGTCAGGTATTTGGTCGATTACCCTTACGGGTGTGTCGAGCAAACGATGAGCAGACTGCTTCCTGCACTAGCCGCTTCTCAGCTATTGGAGGAAGCTGATACTGCCTTTATTAACAAGGTTTCGACAGTGGTGAGTGAAGGACTCGAAAGGCTTTACGGGTATCAGCATTACGATGGAGGCTGGGGCTGGTGGAAGGACGACAACTCCACGCCATTCATGACAGCATACGTGATGCTGGGTTTATATCTCGCTACAGAGAACGGCTATGATATCAATAAAGACGTGGTATCTATGGGCTATTCTGAGATGAAAGCTCTCTACAGAGATGATCCGGATCCCTTCCTTCAATATGTGATAGTCCTCTTCAGCAGAAAGTTGAGAGACCCGGTGGGTTCAGTCGTCGATTTCAAAGGTGATGTTCCTTCCATAATTCTGACTTCGCTGGCCTACGAGGCCTTGAACATGGACGACAAGGCTGTGGATCTTGTTGAAGAAGCGATGGAATACGTAGATCTGGATGGAGACGATGTGATTTCCGGGGCTAGTTTTGACTATTTCTTCGACGATATAGTGACCTTGTCTTTCCTACTGAAGGCTTCGGTAGATCTGGAGCTGTCTTCGGAGACCGTTTTTGGGATTTCAAGAAGACTTCTGAAGATGGGCAATGGAAGCTACTGGTATAGAACATCATCAACGGCGCTGGCTATACTGTCTCTGTCTTCTGTGAGTAACTCCCTTTCGGAAAAAGCTCAGATAAAAGTCTCATTGACCGACGGAGAAGTTCTCTACAGTGGTGAGCTTTCTGAATCAATTACACTCCCATTTGGCGAAGAGAACGTTATTATCGAAAGTTCAGAAATTGTAGCTATCTCAGTGAATGGTGAGAAGGCAGTGGCAGCTGAGGAGATAGAACCTGAAAACTCGGGCTTGATCGTTAACAGGGTTTTGAGAAGGAAGCTCGCCGTTCCTATGGATGACACTCATGTTCTTACAACACCTCAGATTGATTCACCATATGTTGTTTCTTCAATTAAGACTTTATCACCGGATGAAGTCGGTTCTCTCGAAATTAATGTATCAAAGACCGTTGAAAACATGCAGATTTCTATCAAAGACGGGGAACTGCTTCTTGGACAATACGGGTTGGGTCTTAAGGTGTATGAAGGTGATGTTTTGGGAATCAGCAGCGGCGAGATAATTATCAGGGCATTCGAAGAAAGCTACTACGATGAACCGACAGTCGAAATCTATTCAGTTACACTCGGTACCCCAAGTTCTCTTACTTCGGGTGAAACAATAGTCTCTGAGGTTCACATTGAAATTCCGGAAGATGTTCCGTATGTGGTTGTCGAAGACATGCTACCCGCAACAGGAATATCCGTTGAGGAGAATCTGGAAGCAGACGTGCTCGGATACACGAAGTTCTATTACTTCGACTACTACTGGTGGGGCTACACATTCAAAGATGCAAGATATGACCGAATTGCCTTCTTCTTTAGGGAAGGAGGTGAGTTTGTTACTAAGAACAGCTGGAGAATCCTCACCCGGGGTGAATTCATAATTCCGCCGGTTCAGGCATGGGCAATGTACGATTCAGATTACCGAGCAAATACAGAATCTGTAGTGCTGGTTATCGAATGAAATCTCTGATATTAGTAGTATTTCTATTTTTTGAAATGACAGTTTTTTGCTTCACAAGCACATTCGTTTCATGGGAAATGCCGGAGCTTGAAGAATACAGAAGTCTTATTGAAAGGCTCGTGGGCAAACCTGTGAAGGGAACATACCATCTAATAATCGCTTCATCGACCGGAGAGTTCATGGAACTCTCCGGCCTAGGTTATTGGTTTGTTGCAGCTGCAGAAAATAGCACGATCATTGTTCAACCTCTAAGTTTGGTCCCAAATTTGACGCAAACGGTGGCTCACGAAATGTGCCATCTCTTTCTCAGGCAGTATCGGTTGCCCTACTGGTTAGAAGAAGGAATCGTATGTTACGTCACGGGGGAATGGATTGGTCGAAAAGAGCTTATACTCGACCGGGTGGAGAGCCTGGATTATTCAGAGATGGATTTCATGACATACAGATCTTATAGCTTCAGCTGCTGGGTGGAAGTATCAAGAATTCTAAGAGTCAGTACATTTGGCGAACTGGTTGTTGCATTTGGCGAGGGGATTGATGAGCAAGTTGAATAAACGGGAGATAATAAAATGGGATCTGACGAAGCTCTACGCTTCGCTTGATGACAAAGCTGTTGTTGAAGACATCAGTACCGTCTTAAAAGGGAAGGATGAACTCGTTAGAGATTACAAGGGAAGGATCTCAGGTGAAAGAATTAGTGCTAATGAACTGAAGGGGTTGCTTGAGAAATCGGAGTCTCTTCTAGATCGTGCAGGCAAGCTGTCGATGTTCGCATATCTAAATCATTCTGTTTTAACATCAGATTCAGCGATTCAAAAACTAGTTCGGAGAATAGACGATCTAGAGGCAGCCGTTGAAAGTGGGCTAAAGTTCATTAAGCTTGAACTGGCAAGAGTTTCAGACGGCTTCTTTTCAGAGCTGAAGGATAGTAATGAGTTGAAGAACTACAGACACTACTTCGATCTTGTTCGAGCGTTGAGAGACCATCAGTTATCAGAACCCGAGGAAGACATTATAACGAGGAAAGATATCACGGGGAAAATGGGTATGCTGAATCTCTTTGACGAGTTTACCTCGACTTTCGAATACAGAATCTTTATTGATGGAGAAGAGAAGGTCCTTACCGAAAGCGAGGTTGAAAATCTTAGAAGCCATGGAGATGAAGATATAAGAAAGAAGGCGTTTGAAAGCCTCTTCAAAAAAACAGAGGAAAACAGTGTTATTCTTACTAACATCTACAACTCCCTCGCCAAGGACTGGGATCTAGATGCAGGCAAAAGAGATTTCCCCTCTCCAATATCAATGAGGAACATTGAAAACGAGGTTTCAGACGAGTCGGTGCAGAATCTTATAGACGTGACAACTCAAGGTTATTCTATCGTGCAGGATTACTACCGTTTGAAGGCCCGTGTCATGAGCAAAGAAACCCTTCTGCACAGTGACATCTATGCACCGCTCCCAGATTCCAGAGATCTTTTCAGTTGGCGGGAAGCGAAAAACTTGATACTTGAAGTAATGGGAAATTTTGATTCTCGAAGTGAACGAATTATCTCCAGTTTCTTCGATAGCGAATACATTCATGGATCGATAATCCCCGGAAAACGCAGTGGCGCGTTTTGTTATTACGCCTCGCCTGAAGTTCACCCCTATATCCTTGTGAATTTTGGTGGAAGAATCAGCGATGTGTTGACGTTGTCACATGAGCTTGGTCACGGCTTGCATGGTGTTCTCTCTTCAAAACAGACTCACCTTAACTACGAGACTCCTCTCACCATGGCTGAAACCGCGTCGATTTTCTCGGAGATGCTTATAACTGATTTTCTTCTGGACAATATTAGTGGAAGGGCTGAAAGGCTTTCACTTATCACGAGAAGAATAGAAGAGATACTAGCCACGACGGCAAGGCAAAATATGTTCACGAGATTTGAGATGGCTGCCCACAGTATTATCTCTAGTGAGTTTCTTTCGTTCAAAGAACTATCTGAACTTTACTTTGAAGAATTGAAGCTGATGTTTGCAGACACAATAGCGTTTCTTCCGGAGAGTAAGTTTGAATGGGCTCGCATACCACACATCTTTCACACGCCTTTCTATTGTTATGCTTACAACTTCGCTCAGTTGCTGGTTATCTCACTTTACAGGAAGTATCTTGAGGATGGGGATGCGTTTAAGCGAAGGTATATACGACTGCTGGAGAGCGGTGGTTCGGATTCACCGGAGATTCTACTGAAATCAGTCGGAATAGATATTTCCGAGCCTTACTTTTGGGAAAATGGACTTCACTTCATCCAGGAGAATTTTCTGGAAAGATTGCGGGACATAATTGATTCCTGATAGTATATCTGGGTTATAATTTCTGTGTTCTGAATGATAGAATTTTTCTTTCTGCGTCTCTTTTCAAGGGTAACATAGGGGGCATAAATGGCAAGAGATCTTACTCAGGGCAACATCCTGAAGAATCTTCTCGTGATGTCTGTTCCTACAATGATTGGATTCAGCTCACAAATGGTCTACGACATAGTGGACATTTTCTGGATAGGTCGAATCTCCGGTGAGGCTATTGCAGGAGTCACCATCTTCACTACTCTATTCTGGATTGTAGAAATTCTTAATTCAATTATTGGGCAGAGCTCTATTTCATTGATTTCACAGAGCTTTGGAAAGAAGGATTTAGAAGGGACGAACAGGGCGATAGAACAGACCATAACTTTCAAATTCATAGTTGCACTGATTTCTGCACTTTTAGTTGCTGCATTTCTGAAACCTTCTCTAGGTTTTTTCAGCAACGATCCGATAGTAATGACAGCAGCTCTAGATTACGGTTATATCCGGTTGTTTTTTCTGCCGATGATGTTCTCGTCCTACTCAGTCAATACGGCTCTAAGATGTATAGGCGACGCGAAGAGCCCGATGTACATAATGATGATGGCTAGCGTCCTTAATATTGTGCTCGATCCGATTCTTATGTTTAGTCACATTCCCGGAACGTCAATTCCTGGTTTTGGATTGGGAGTCTTTGGAGCGGGGGTTGCAACTGTTATAGCGCAGACCGCGTCGTTTCTGCTGGGCTTCTATATTCTTTTCTCGGGTAAAGAGGGAGTAAAGCCGAAGCTTTCGAGGCTTTTCCGCCTCGATCGGCACATTGACAGGAAACTTCTAACTATTGGGCTTCCAACGGGATTGGAAGGTTTCTTCAGAAATCTTGCCGCCGTTGTTGTTTTGAAATTTGTGGCTCTATACGGCACAACTGCCGTTGCGGCTGTAGGAGTAACCGGAAGACTGTTTGGACTTGCATTCATGCCTCTTGTAGGTCTTAGTATGGGAGGTTCTGCGATGGTTGGGCAGAACCTAGGAGCAGACGATGTTGGCAGAGCAAGAGCAACTGCAAAAACGGCGGCCTTGATTGGATTTTTCATCATGTTCTTTTTCGCTCTGATTGCGTTTTTTGGTGGAGAACTTGTTATTGGAATCTTCAATAATGACCAAGAGATAATTTCTTATGGGGCAAGCTTTTTGAGGTTTGGTGCTCTTGGAATCTCAGTACTGGCCTATGGCTTCGGTCTCTCCTCTGTTTTCGGGGGGTCGGGTTACAACTTTCCATTCGTGGTGGGTAGCGTTGTATCCAGATGGCTTATTCAGGTTCCTATCCTGATAGTGTTCGTAGCGCTCATGAAAGGCAGCATAGTCTGGGTTTGGCTTTCATACGTTTTTTCTGATATCGTAGAGGCGATTGTAATGGTTTTTTACTACCTGAGGGGAAAATGGGAAACAAGGAGAGTCTCCTAGTAGTGAATGTCATAATCTTCCTGTATACAGAAGTTAGTTAAACTTTTCACTTTCTTTTTCACAGTATTCTTATTTTGTGCCCAAACAAATTTCAGACGATCTGCTATAATTCAGATGAACGGGTGATTAAGATGTCTGAAGTTTTGTATAGGAAATATAGGCCAAGAAATTTCAATGAGTTAGTCGGACAGGATCAGGTAAAAGAGATTCTGGGAAAAGCAATAGAGAAGAACAAGCTTTCCCACGCATATATATTCTCAGGCTCAAGAGGTACTGGAAAAACAACTAGCGCTCGCATTCTTGCGAAGATGCTTAACTGTCTTTCGGAAGGATCGGAAAAACCTTGTGGAGTCTGCGATTCATGTAAAGCAATCGATTCCTCTTCGCATATGGATGTTGTCGAACTTGATGCCGCTTCTTATAGAGGCATAGATGAGATACGAAAGATCCGAGATGCAGTCTCTTACAGACCGGTAATGGGAAAATACAAAGTCTACATAATCGATGAATTTCATATGCTTACCAGAGAGGCATTCAATGCTCTTCTCAAGACTCTTGAAGAACCGCCAGATAGGGTGGTTTTTATCTTGGCAACAACGAATCTCGAGAAAGTTCCGGAAACGATTCTTTCCCGTTGTCAAATCTTTTACTTCAAACCTCTTAATGAAGAAGACATTGTCGCTTATCTTGAGAGAATTGCGAGAGCCGAAGAGCTTGAATACGACGAAAAGGGTTTGAAGTACATTTCCAAGGCGGCACATGGAGGAATGCGAGACGCTGTAAATCTTATGGAGAGGGTCATCGCATTCTCTGGGGACGTGAAGGAAGAGTCCGTTAGAGCTTCTCTGGGAATCCTGCCCGAAAAAGTAATAGAGGAATTTCTCCAGGCGTTTTCATCGGGAAACCCATCTTCTGTACTTGCGATTTCCGAAAAAATCCAATCCGGAGGCTTTACACACGAAGTATTTCTTGAACAAGCAATCGATGCGATCATGGGACGACTTGTTGAGCGACCGAGTGATGACTGTTTCAGGTTGCTTTCGACTCTTTGGGAGACGAATAAAGAGTTGAAATATGCCGAAGACAAAAAGACAACATTTGAAGTTATGGTCCTCCTCAAGGGCGATTTCAGAAAACAGAATGGCGAAGGTACGCGAAAGTTCGAGGGATCCCCGATCGCTCTTGATGAGAATATCGAGAAGCCTGAGGTTTCAGTTACTGAAGAAGGAGAAGTAATCTCATCATTCATCGAACATCTCAGAAAGAGCAGTTATACATTGTGGTGGACTTTGATTAGCCTGGCGGAAGTCAGGAGGGGTAATCAAATCGAGGACTTAATAATCGAACCGGATAGTGAATACTCATGTGAGCTTCTGAAGGAAAGAATGGAATCGATCAACAGAATTGCTGAAGATACTATCGGCAAACGATTCATTCTCTTTGATAGAGCAGCAGGAGAAGAAGCCCTCGAATGTCTTGATAGAGATTCAAGAGAGTATTTTGACTCGGTAGTTACAGGCTTAGGTCTTAAGAATGACATGGAGAATGGAAAAATCAAGATAGAGCTTGAGGAGGAATAACTATGGCAAAGAAATTCAGGGGCCTAGGAGGACGAAACTATGGAGGTTCAAAGAAAGGCTCCAATATGGGCGACCTTCTTAAACAGGCACAGAAGGCGCAAGAAGAGATGGAAAATCTTGAAGACAGTTTCAAGTCAATTGAAGTTACCGCTTCTGCAGGTGGCGGTGCAATAAGTGTAGTAGCAACGTGTGACTATAGAATCAAATCCATTGAAGTCGAACCAGAAATAAGAGAAGAGGATTTTGAAATCGTTCAGGATTTGATAATCGCGGGGATAAACGAGGCGTTAGCTGAAGTAACAAAGAAGAGAGACGAGGAAACAGCAAGAATCACAGGAGGGTTAAATCTACCGGACAACATACTTTAGGAGGTGTAACGGATGTACAAAGTAGGGATCAATGGTTTTGGAAGAATCGGAAGACTAGTCTTTAGAGAGATGGTGAAGCGCGGGGAGTTCGATGTTGTTGCGATTAATGACTTGACAGATGCCGCTACTCTTGCTCATCTTCTTAAGTACGACTCGGTTCATGGAAGATTCAAAGGCTCAGTAGAAGCTAAGGAAGGAGCCATATTAGTTAACGGAAAAGAAGTGAAAGTATTCGCTGAAAAAAATCCCGCAAATCTTCCTTGGAAGGATCTTGGCGTCGAGCTCGTAATAGAAGCAACAGGGGTTTTCAGAAACAGAGAGAAGACCATGCCTCACATTGATGCTGGAGCGAAGAAGGTCTTGATTACTGCGCCCGCAAAGGGTGAAGTGGATGCCACAATCGTGCTCGGTGTCAATGATGAGGTCCTTAAACCAGAGATGACGATTGTTTCCAATGCTTCCTGCACAACCAATTCAATAGCTCCGATAATAAAGATTCTGAACGACAATTTTGGAATTGAGAAGGGCTATCTTACAACTGTTCACGCATATACCAATGACCAGAGAATCCTAGATCTTCCTCACAGTGATTTGAGAAGAGCCAGGACCGCCGCTGCCAACACAATTCCTACGTCAACCGGTGCAGCCAAGGCGGTAGGGTTGGTTATCCCTGAGTTAAAGGGTAAACTTGATGGAATAGCAATGAGAGTTCCCGTTACCGATGGTTCAATAACCGATCTTACAGTTGTTCTCAAAAAGGACACTTCAGCCAAGGAAGTAAATGAACTTGTGAAGAAAGCTGCAGAAAACGAACTGAAGGGAATAGTTGAATTCACCGAAGAGGAGCTTGTCTCTTCTGACATCGTTGGAACGACTGTTTCCTCGGTATTTGATAGCAAACTGACGGCTGTAATGGGTAACCTTGTAAAGGTTTGTGCTTGGTACGACAATGAATATGGCTACTCGTGTAGAGTTGTTGATCTTGCGAAGAAAATGATGGAAATGTAGCTCTGAGTTTTATCGACGGGGCCTTGAGGCCCCGTTTTATTGAGGAAAGGAGGATTTAGAAATGTCTAAGACATTGACTCTTAAGGATATCGATCTTAGAGGGAAAAGGGTTCTTGTAAGAGTTGATTTTAACGTGCCTCTAAATAAAGAGACGGGTGAGGTGAGTGACGATACCAGAATCGTAGCAGCATTGCCTACTATAAACGAGGTTATCGAAAGAGGGGGCAAAGCGATTCTCGTTTCTCATCTGGGTAGACCCAAAGGAAAGAGAGATCCAAAGTACTCTCTCGAAAGAGTTGCCGAGAGGCTTCAATCCTTGATCGGTAAACCAGTTAGTTTCGTCGCGGACTGCGTAGGAGAAGACGTTGAGAAGGCCGTCTCGAAAATGAACAATGGCGATATTCTTCTTTTGGAGAATGTCAGGTTCTACTCTGAAGAAGAGAAGAACGATCCTGACTTTTCAAGGAGACTCTCGTCTATTGCGGATATTCATGTCAACGATGCTTTCGGCACAGCACATAGAGGCCACGCTTCAAACGTTGGAGTTGCCAGTTATTTGACCAGTGTGCCGGGTTTCCTCATGCAAAAAGAGATAGAAATGCTTGGGATGGCAATTGAGAATCCCGAACACCCTTACGTAGTTATTCTTGGAGGCGCGAAAGTTTCGGATAAGATTGGAGTGATCACCAATCTTCTGGAGAAGGCAGATAGGATCCTAATTGGGGGCGCAATGATGTTCACCTTCCTAAAGGCTCAGGGAAGGAGTGTTGGAGACTCTCTCGTAGAAGAAGACAAAATCGATCTTGCAAGAGAGATTCTTCAGAAGGCAAAGGAAAAGAATGTTGAATTTGTCCTTCCCGTCGACACGGTGGTCGCAAAGGAAATTGCAGCTGGTAGTGAATCGAAAGTAGTAGATCTTGAAGAAGGCGTACCTGCCGGATGGAAGGGTCTAGACATTGGTCCATCAACAATAGATCTATTTAATGAGAAACTCACCGATGCAAAAACAGTCGTTTGGAATGGACCCATGGGAGTCTTCGAGATCGACGACTTCGCTAAAGGAACTGAGTCAGTCGCAAAAACGCTGGCCTCGCTTAATAAAGCGGTTACCATAATCGGTGGCGGGGATAGCGCGGCCGCCATCAACAAGTTTGGACTTGCTGAAAAGGTTTCCCATGTTTCAACGGGGGGCGGAGCATCGTTAGAGATGCTCGAAGGTAAGGAAATGCCCGGGATAAAAAGCCTTTCGATTGAGGGTGGCAAAAAAAAACGTAGATTGATGGTCGCGGGAAACTGGAAGATGAACAAGTCGCCTAATGAAGCCCGAATGTTTGCAGGCTTCCTCGCATCTTCAATTGGTAACGAGAATACGGTAGATGTCGTTGTTTTTCCAACAAGCCTCTCAGTTGCAGGGGTGTCGGATATTCTAAAGGACACTTCGATCAAAGTCGGAGTACAGAATATTTTTCCAGCCGATAGCGGAGCCTTCACAGGAGAAATCTCGGCATCAATGCTGTCAGATCTCTTTGTTGAATATGTTCTGGTTGGCCACTCTGAACGCAGGCACATTTTCGGTGAAACAAGCGAGCTGACTGGTGAGAAGATCAAGTCAGTCTTGAAGCACGGTTTTACTCCTGTTTTCTGTGTTGGTGAAACACTTGAAGAGAGAGAAGCCGGAAGAATGAAGGAAGTACTGGAAGATCAAATTAGAAAGGGCTTTTCCGGTCTCGGAAAGAGCGAGCTAGAGCATACAATAATTGCTTATGAGCCAGTTTGGGCAATCGGAACAGGTGTCGTTGCTTCGCCAGAACAGGCCGATGAAGCGATGAAGTTTATCAGAGACCTAATCGCATCTCTTTATGATGTTGATTTGTCAGAAACTGTTCGGATTCTCTATGGCGGAAGTATCAAGCCTGAAAACTTTGAATCACTCATTTCAATGGAGAATATTGACGGTGGTTTAGTTGGCGGTGCAAGCCTTCAGGAAAGCTTCGTACAGCTGGTTGCAATAGCAGATAATCACGCCTGAAAACTGCGAAATGATAGCCGCCCCTTGTGGGCGGCTACTACGTTTCCTTTCTTCTTCAAGGTGTTATAATCTCACAATAGGGGGTGTAGTTCTTGGATCGTTATCAGGAGCTCGAACTTGTCGTGGACAAGATGGTGGAGGAATTCACCCGACTTAGGAAGGAAAACGAACAGCTCTGGAATCAACTCGAAACGGCACAGAAAAAAGCCGAAGAATCTGAGCTAAGAATCCGGGAGCTCGAGCTCCGCCTTGAGAGTGAATCAAGAACAATCTCTTCACTGATAAAAAGAGTCAGAGGTAGCCTCGTCGAGGACAGTAAAAAAGCATAAGGAGTCCAGCTATGAAGCGTTCAGTCTCTCTAGATCTCGGAGGAAGGAAGTACACTTTTCTTACTAGTGATCCACAAGAACTCGTGGATCAGGTTTTTTCAAAGATAGGCGAACTATATGATTCATTGAAAAATAATGAAGAGGAAATCGGCTATGAAAAAATTCTAGTCGGGATTTCTGTGAACCTTGCGCACGACCTTGTGAGAAGTCAGAATGAACTGCTGAGGCTAAAGGCAAAGTACGAAGAGGTTCTTTCAGAATACTTCCAGGGACGTGACGGGGTTGAGAAGTAGATTAAAGATCGGAGTTTTCGATTCCGGCATCGGCGGCCTCACTGTTCTTAAAAAACTCATGGAGGCATTCCCCGAAGGAGTTAGTCTTCATTATTTTGCCGATACGGCCAGAGTTCCTTACGGCTCAAAGCCAGTAGAGACGCTCAGGAGATATGTAAGAGAGATATTCAACCTGTTTGCTCACTTAGATGTCGATGCAATAGTAACGGCTTGTAACACTTCTGATTCAATACTTACGCAAAACGATAAATCGGAGCTCAGTGTTCCATACTTCAGCATAATTGATCCTACGGTAAGAAGAATCGGCGAGTCGGCTCCCAATAATTCAAAGGTGGCCATAATCGCTACCGAAAACACAGTAAAGAAGTCTCTTTACCTTAGAAAGCTCTTTCGCTATGAAAGCTTCAGTGAGATACTTCAAAGAGCTTGTCCTCTCTTCGTGCCATTGATTGAAGAAGGTATCTGGGAAGGTGAGATTGTCGACTCAATCGTCAAGTATTACCTAAATGACTTTGCTGAGACTGAACCAGACTTCTTGATTCTCGGATGCACTCACTACCCTTTCATAAAGAACTCGATAGAAAAGTTCTTGCCTTCAAAGACAAAGGTTGTTGATCCATCCGAATATATAGTGAGGGACGTAGCTGACTGGGCTACAGTTTTGTCACATGAACCGTCGACCGTTGATTATTACGTTAGTGGCAACATTAAGTTTTTCCAGGATATTCTCAAGAGATATCTCGGAAGATTCGAGAATGTGAAGGGTGTTGATCTGAACGTTACAGGGATAACTGTGAGGGAAAGAGTGTAGAATGAGCAAGACAGTTCTTGTCGGAGGTGGAACAGGGCTCTCGACTTTCGCGCGAGTGATTAAGGATTTCGTTACTTCTCTTACTCTGATTGTGGCCGTAACAGATGACGGGGGAAGTTCCGGATTGCTGAGAGAGGCCATAGGAATGCCTCCACCGGGTGATGTAAGAAACAATATTATCGCGCTAGCCGATGATGAAGAGCTGTTGACGAAGGTGTTTTCTCATAGATTCAAGGCCCCGGCGATGAACGGTCATTCACTCGGAAACATAGTTATCGCTGGTCTCATGGAGATGTGCGGAGGCTTTCCTGAGGCAGTTCTTACTGCTTCCAGAATGCTGAAGATAAAAGGCAGAGTCCTGCCTGTGACGGAGGATCTCGTTAATCTCGTGGGAGTGCTTGACGATGGAACAGTTGTAAAGGGAGAATCCCGCGTGTCGGCAGCTGGAAAGAGGCTAAGAAAAGTCTCTCTTGACAGAACGTGTGAAGCTCTTCCAGAAGTAACCGACGCGTTGGTTTTGGCAGATACGATAATTGTCGGTCCCGGTAGTCTCTTCACAAGCGTTGTACCAAACTTCCTTGTTTCTGGTGTAAAGGAGGCTCTGAAGAGATCTCAAGCACGAAAGATCTATATTTGTAACATTATGACTCAACCGGGTGAAACGGACGATTTTTCACTTGCGAATCACGTAGAAATTGCAGAGAGTTATTGTGGGGCAGATTTCGATCTGATTTTCTGGACGGAGATTGGAGGAGCTGTGTCGTCGGTCTTGAGCAGGTATGAAGAGAAAGGTTCCCGTCCGGTTGAGAATGACATGATTTCAGATGATAGAGTCAAGGTAATAGCCGGAGCGACTACCGAGCTTATTAACAATGGAAGAAGGCGCCTTGTACTTAGACACTCTCGAGCCAGCATTATTTCGATTCTTCACGAGTTAGGTATGTTGGGAGAGGAAGGAATTTGAGCTATGCCGACAAACTCAAAGAAGAGTTGTGTCATCTTCCGCTGGATGATCAGGCAGAATGTAGATCCGAGTATCTTGGCTTCGTCAAATCAAGGGGCACTCTTAGATTAAGGGGTAATACCTCATTCTTGGTAATACCTCTTACATCGATTACTAGTTTGAAGAGGCTGTTTCAGGTTTCAAAGAGACTCTCTATTCCAATTTTCGAAACCCAGGTAATCGAAGAAGTCAGATTAGGCAGGAAACGTGGTGGAGAATTAAGTTATCTCTATGGAGAAGTTGAAGAATTTCTTCGAAGGAGTGGAATATCTGTCCGAGATGATTCGATCCCACGACCTGTTAGAGAGGATCCGGTCTATTTTGGAGCCTTTCTTAGAGGCCTTTATCTGGCCGGTGGATCAGTAGTCGATCCTTCGAAGGAGTATCATCTTGAGATTACTCTCGATACAACCGAAGCATTTGTGAATTCGGTAAGAGAGTATGTTTCTGAGAACTTCAACATAAAAGTTGGTGTAGTGAAGGTTAGGGAAAAATTCAAAGCATATGTGAAGTCCTCGATGGATATCATTGAGCTGCTTTCCCTTATGGGAGGAAAGAAGACCGTCACAAGGCTTTCCAGTGCAATAGAAGTTAGAAGGATCAGGAGTGATGTTAGCAGAACCCTCAACTTCTTGACAGCAAATGCGAATAAATCAGGACAGGCTATGGCAAAACACGTCAGGGCCATCAGAATTATCGACAAGAAGCTTGGAATAGAAAACCTGGAAGAGGACCTTCAACTGGTTGCCATTCTACGTCTGGAGAATGAGGATCTCAATTTGAGAGAGCTTGGCGAAATAATGAATCCACCGATGAGCAAGTCAGCAGTATATAATAGGTTGAAAAAACTAATGGCTTTGGCCGAAGAGCTAGGAGATAACTAAATGAAATGTCCATTTTGTGGTGGAGATTCAACTCGAGTCTTGGATTCAAGACCTACAGATGAAAACACTTCGATTCGGAGAAGAAGAGAGTGTGAAAAATGCGGTGCTAGATTCACGACATACGAGAGATATGAAAGACTTCCCTTTTTGGTAGTTAAGAAAGATGGAAGGAGAGAGAAGTTTAGCAGGGAGAAACTCTTGAATGGACTATTAAGAGCCTGTGAGAAGAGACCGATATCTGTTGATACAGTCAATGAAATCGTTGATTCGGTTGAAAACGAAGTCGTGAAGTCCGGGAAACATGAAGTTGTTTCAAGCGAGATTGGAGAGATGGTGATGACTAAAATCAAGTCTCTGGACAGGGTTGCGTATGTTAGATTTGCATCTGTTTACAAGGAATTTAGAGATATAGACCATTTCATGGATATAATTGAGGAACTCAGAGACGACAGAGATCGTTGAATGGAGGGATCCAGGTCGTGAAGAAGAAAGTGATATATCTTACGCAGGAAGGCTTCGACAGAATGAAAGAGGAGCTCGAAAGTCTTAGAAAGAAACTAATGTATGAAATTGCTGAAAGGATCAAGGAAGCTAGAGAGCTTGGGGATTTAAGTGAAAACAGCGAATACGATGAAGCCAAGAATGAACAGGGAAGAATCGACAGCAGAATAAAGCAGCTGGAAGAGATTCTCAACAACGCCGAGATCATTGAGGATGACGGGGACCTTAGCACTGTTAAGTTGGGTTATGTTGTGGAATTACAGAATATAGATACTAATGAGAAATCTCAATTCAGAATCGTTAATGCTCAGGAAGCAAACATATTTGAAGGGAAAATCTCTTCCGATTCTCCTATTGGCCGCGGAGTGTTGACGCACAAAGTCAATGAAGTGGTAAGGGTTAAGACTCCTGCGGGTTGGGCGAAATACAAGATTCTTACCATCGGAAAGTGATGGGGGTATTTCATGAGTGAAGAAACACGTAGACAGAGAATCGAAGAGATAAATCAGATGCGTCAGGAGGGTATTGAACCCTACCCTTATAGCTTTGAAAAGACGCATTGGGCAGGTCAGATCAAGGGCGAGTTTGCTTATCTTCAGAATTCAGAAACCAAGGAAGATACAATTTTGAGTACTGCTGGCAGAGTTGTAGCCGTGAGGAATCATGGAAAATCGAGCTTCTTTGTTTTGAGGGATGACTCTGACAGAATCCAGGCATATATAAGGCTTGACGGAGTGGGAGCGGAGGGCTTCGAGGTTTTCAAGAAATACGTTAATATTGGTGATTTTGTCGGCGTAAAGGGAT
Source organism: Kosmotogaceae bacterium (assembly GCA_016933635.1). Taxonomy (GTDB): domain Bacteria; phylum Thermotogota; class Thermotogae; order Petrotogales; family Kosmotogaceae; genus Mesotoga. The sequence continues at coordinate 3,143 of JAFGAP010000163.1, read as the reverse complement.
TTCCGTTCAAGACACACACGGGAGAGATATCTGTTTTTGTGAAGGATTTCGAAATACTCTCTAAGTCTATAAGGATGATGCCGGAGAAGTGGCACGGAGTGAAGGACAAGGAGATAATCTATAGGCAAAGATACGTTGAGATGCTTTCAAGTGACAACGCGCTAAAGAGATTCAAGATTCGCTCCGAGCTGTTCCGCTTGGTCAGAGAATTTCTTCAGTCTAAGGATTTTGTTGAAGTGGACACTCCTATGCTCCATTACTTGACCGGGGGCGCTTCTGCGAGGCCATTCAAGACTCATATCAACGTTTTCGAGTCGGATATGTACCTAAGGATTGCGGAGGAGCTCTTCCTCAAAAGGTATCTAGTTGGAGGATTTGAGAGAATCTTTGAAATTGGAAAGAACTTCCGGAACGAAGGTGTCTCATATAAGCATCATCCAGAGTTTACGATGATGGAATTGTACTGGGCTTATGCGGATTACAACGACATAATGAATATCACCGAAGAGATGATAAATTACGTGGTTCGTGAGATCACTGGTTCCGAGGTTATTTCATACCAGGGCAAAGAGATCGATTTTTCAAGGCCATGGCGCAGAGTGAAGATGGCTGATTTTATCAAAGAGAATCTGGATGTTGATATCCTGGAGGATTCAGATGATGAAATGATGGCCGCCCTTAAGAGATACAATACGGAACCGGAGATTAAAGAGAGAGGTCATTTGATTGAAAAATTGTGGGATCTGGTTGAACACAATCTTGTAAATCCCACCTTTGTTACCGAACACCCGGTAATTATCTCTCCGCTTTCGAAGGTGCATAGAGTAGACTCAAGAGTTACAGAGAGATTTGAACTGATAATAAGCTCAATGGAAATGGCTAATGCTTTCAGTGAGTTGAATGATCCTATAGAGCAGTACAACCGTTTCCTTCGTCAGGCTGGTTTAAGGGATATCGGTGATGAGGAAGCTCAGATGATGGATCAGGACTTCATCAGAGCCCTAGAATATGGTATGCCCCCAACGGGTGGGCTTGGAGTAGGTTGGGATAGAATAATAATGCTGGTTACTGATTCCCCATCAATTAGGGATATAATTCCCTTTCCACTTGTGAGACCTATCTCCTTTGAAGAAGAAGAAGCATTAGATATCAGCGATGAACAGTAGAGGTGATTTGATGACTCTTTATGATCGCATTCAGCAGGAAATGAAAGAAGCAATGAAAGCAAGAGACTCTCTCAAGACAAATACACTGAGAAGCGTGATCTCATCGGTAAAGATGTATCTCGCCTCTTCTGAAGAAGCTAGATCGGGTGAGGTTACGGATGAGATTGTGATCGGTCTTATAGGCAAAGAGGCGAAGAAACGTGAAGAGTCCATCGAAGCGTATAGAAAGGCTGAAAGAGACGATTTAGTAAAAAGTGAATCTGAAGAACTTGAAATACTTAAGAGTTATCTTCCCGAAGAAATGAGTCCCGATGAAATAAGAGCGGTTGCGCTAAAGACAATTGAGGATTTGAAGGCAAACACCCCTTCTGATCTAGGCAAGGTTATGAGGGAACTGATGGTTAGATTAAAGGGGCGAGTGGATGGGAAACTCGTCAACAAAATTGTCAGGGAGCTTCTGGAGAGTAGATGAAAGTCGAGTTCTTGACTGCGGAAATCGGGAGCACTACTACGGTGCTCTCTGCTTTTTCTTGTGACGCTTCTGGATCAATGAGATTTGTGGGGCAGGGTGAGTCCTATACGACAGTAGATGAGAACGATGTCACAATTGGCATTGAGAATGCTTTGAGAAACTTGAAGAGATCTCTAGGCTCTGACAACCTTGAATGGAGTGTCTTTTTGGCTTCCTCAAGCGCAGCCGGCGGTTTGAGAATGACGGTTCATGGACTCGTGTATGACATGACAGTAAAAGCAGCAAGGGAAGCAGCCTTGGGAGCTGGTGGAGTGATAAAGCTGGTGACTTCAGGGAAGTTGACCGAGAGAGATCGAAAGAAGATTGAGGCAGTCAATCCAAAGCTTATACTTCTTGCGGGCGGGGTAGATTACGGCGAGAAGGAGACTGTGATCCACAATGCTGAGATTCTCAGAGCTGTCCAGCAGAATGTTCCGATAGTATTCGCTGGAAATGTAGCTGCTGCCGATGACGTTCTAGAAATAATCTCGATCAATGGGAGAGAGGTCCATGTTGTCGACAATGTTTATCCCCGAATAGACGAGCTAAACGTTGAACCAACGAGAGAAGTGATTCGTGAAGTTTTCTCCAGAAGTATTGTCAATGGTCCCGGGATGGAGAAGATCTATTCAGTTATTGACAAGCCGATAATTCCAACTCCAGCGGCCGTTATGCTAGCAACGGAACTGTTTTTCAAAGTTCATGGCGATGTTGTTGCTGTAGATATCGGAGGAGCAACTACCGATGTAGATTCCGTTACAGACGGTGATCCCGAAATTGCGTCGATCTTGCTGGCACCCGAACCAAGATCGAAAAGAACGGTCGAAGGTGATCTTGGAATCTATGTCAACGCCAGTCACGTAATAGAGCAAATTGGAAGAGATAAACTGCTGAAAGAGTTTTACGACCTTGAGGATATCATTCGAAACCTTACTCCTTATCCAAAAAATGTTCGTGATGAGGCTTTTTCTACGAGATTGGCCGCGCATTGTTTTGAGACCTCTGTTAGAAGACACGCAGGAACTATGAAACAGCTCTTTGGTCCGACTGGTAGAACCGAAGTTGCTTATGGGAAGGATCTGACCGCCGTGAAATCTGTGATCGGCACTGGAGGAATCCTTAGTAGATCAAAATTCTCTTCGAAGATTATGAAGAGCATACGGACTCTCTCCACCAAACACGAAAAAGAATTGTTGCCTAAATCCAGTGCAAGATTATTCCGGGACAGAAATTACATATTTGGCGCAGTGGGTCTGATTTCAACAGTCGATTCACCTTCAGCCAGAGATCTCGTTGAGAGTTCTCTTGAAGAGCTGAACGTAACCTGAATTTGGTACCCGTATAATTCGTAAGGCAGATTGACAAGCATTTCCTCTGAGTGATAGAATCTCCATGAATGCGGGTGTAGCTCAGTTGGTAGAGCATCAGCTTCCCAAGCTGAGGGTCGCGGGTTCGAGTCCCGTCGC
>JAFGAP010000162.1 GCA_016933635.1 Kosmotogaceae bacterium | reverse complement strand
CCCGTTCTGAATCTTGGGAAATGGAAGAAAGATCTTCCATGGTACGTGCACTCTCTCGAAGAGGTAGTAATTAGAGTGCTGGAAGATTATGGCATTGAAGCCGGAAGGAAAACTGAATACAGAGGTGTCTGGGTAGAAGAAAGAAAGATTGCCGCCGTCGGTATCGCCGTCAAAAGATGGCTCACAATGCACGGATTTGCCCTTAACGTACGGGTGAACAAGGAGCACTTCAGATTGATCAATCCCTGCGGCATTAAAGACTATACGATCGCTTCGATGGACGATTTTGTAGACAACGTTGACTTCCATGAGATCATAGAGAGTGTGGAGGAGAATTTTACTCTTGTCTTTGAAAGTAAACTGATAGAAGTTTCAAGAGAATGGCTGGAGAGTGGATAAAGTGAAGGAGAAACCCGACTGGCTTAAGAAAAAACTCAATGCCGACCGGAGCAAGCTGAGCGAAATAAAGGTCATGTTGAGAAGCCTGCGTCTTAATACCGTGTGTGAAGAGGCGAAATGTCCAAATATAGGAGAGTGTTTTGCATCCAGAACCGCTACATTCATGATACTTGGAAATATCTGCACAAGGAACTGTCGATTCTGTGCAGTCTCAAAGGGAATACCAGGCTCTCCAGATCCAAAGGAGCCGGAGAACATTTCCCACGCCGTTCATGTTCTCCAATTGAGACACGCTGTAGTCACTTCGGTTACCCGGGACGATCTTGACGATGGTGGCGCTTCTCAATTCGTCGATGTAGTCCGTGAATTGAGGAAGAACTGTCCAGATACGACAATCGAGCTACTTATCCCTGACCTAAATGGTAACTGGAAGGCTCTCGAAAGAATCGTTAGAGAGCATCCGGACGTGCTGAATCACAATGTTGAGACCGTACCTTCCCTGTACGTTTCTGTAAGACCAGGAGCAACGTATGAGCGTTCTATCGGTCTCTTGAGGAGAGTAAAGGAAATTGACTCTTCGATAATTACAAAGTCCGGGATAATGGTGGGCCTGGGTGAGAGCGAAGACGAGGTTAAGTCTGTTATAGATGACCTGATTGGCGCAGGGTGCAGAATGTTGACTATTGGTCAGTATCTGCAGCCATCTCACAAACACCTTCCGGTAGTGGAGTATATTACGCCGGAACAGTTTGAAGGCTACAGAATCTTCGCTTTGGAGAGAGGCTTTTCCTTCGTCGCATCTGGTCCTCTCGTTCGTAGCTCCTATCATGCCGCTCTTGGCTTCTCAAGTTTT
>JAFGAP010000161.1 GCA_016933635.1 Kosmotogaceae bacterium | reverse complement strand
TATGCCATTGCCCTATAAGCTATTTCAGATTCTCGATCTCCTTCCAGTACCGCTTGCTGGACTTTTTGACAGTTACTGGTCCCTGTATAGGCCATGAGCCCGCCTTTTCCCTTCATTAGTTTTCTGATTTCATCCTTGGAATATTCGCCAGAGAAACAGAGCTTGATTAAGCCGGTAAGAGGGAGAGTTCCCGCTCTCTCCGGACTGAAGGGTCCGTCTCCATTTAGGGCGTTGTTTACATCGATCACCCTTCCCCTTTTGTGAGCACCGATGGAAATCCCTCCGCCCATGTGAACTACAACGAAATTCATCTCTTCATACTTCTTTCCATACCTTGATGCTACTTCTCTCGTAACTGCTTTCTGATTCAAAGCGTGAAATATCGATCTCCTAGTATAGTCTGGATGTCCCGACAGCTTTGCGACGGGTTCCATCTCATCTACTACAACCGGATCGGCTATGTAAGCCGGGATACCTTTTCCGCTTTCGAGTGAAAGCTCGTTCGCCAGTATTGCTCCAAGATTAGAAGCATGTTCTCCGTATTTTGCCAATCTAAGGTCTTCAATCATTTCTTCGTTCACCGCGTATGTACCGCCTTCGAGGGGGCGGAGCATCCCACCTCTTCCAACGATTGCATCGATTTCCGAGAGCGGATGCTTCACTGATTCCAAGAACCTTACGATTAAAGCCTTTCTGAATGCACGCTGCTCGTATAATGAAGAAAATTTACTCAGTTCGTCTGGCGAGTGTCTGATCGTATGTTCACCAATCATATCTGAATCTCTGAATAAAGCTAATTTCGTTGAAGTTGAACCGGGGTTGATAACCAAGACGACCGACATCATATCACTCCCGCAAGAAGGATATTTAGAGCTATTGAGTACAACTTGGTTTCTGCTGAATCTGCACGCGAAGTGAGTATTATTGGAGCTTTCCCCCCCACTATAGCGCTTGCTAACTGACATTCAGAAAGAAATGCCATGGCCTTATAGAAGATATTACCTGCTTCTATGTCAGGCATTATCAAGATATCTGCATCGCCCGCTACAGAACTGGAAATTCCCTTGTGTTCAGCAGCTTCACGTGAGATAGCGTTGTCTAGAGCAAAAGGCCCGTCAACGTCGACAGATCCAAGCTGCCCCCTCCTTGCCATCTGGGAGAGAATCGCGGCCTCCGTAGTCGCGGGCATTTTTGGATTGACAGTCTCTATTGCTGCGAGAACTGCAACCTTTGGTCTTTCGTTTTCCAGCGCCCTTGCAACAGAGGCTGAATTGATAATTGAATCGGCTTTCTGATTGAGATCAGGTGCGATAACCATTCCTGCATCTGATACTAGAAGCAGCTTGTGGTATTTCTCTATCTCAAAGACAGTTACAAGATTCATTGTTCTTCCGGTTTTGAGGCCAAAGTCGTCTTTCAAATAGACGCCCAGAAGCTCTCCGGTCTTGATATTGCCCTTCATTAGAATCTCTGCATCCTTAAGGGAAACAGCCTTTACTGCCTTTTCAATTGATTCGATTCTTGTGGAACAGTCAACTATTGAAAAGCCTTCGGAGAAGCCAAGTTCATTGTTTATTTCCTCGATTTTCCTTTTTTGCCCGAACAGAATGAATGATGCAATACCAAGGTCTGCAGCCTCTTTAGCTGCTGCCAATACTATTGGGTCATCGGCTGCGGCAATGGCAATTGTCTTTGGGTTATTCTTAGCTCGATCTATGAGTTGGGAGAGATTTGAGATCACATTGCCACCTCCGGATCAAAAATCCTTGCCTCTTCTTTTCCTTCCAGTACTCTCTTTGCTCCTAGAGCAAGAGAAAGAAGTTCGTTCTCGCCAGGTTCTATGACTACTAGCGCGAATTTTCCGATGTATTCTTTGATCTTCTGGACGAATTCAGTGCTGTATGCCATCCCTCCGGTAAGAACAATTGCGTCGATCGACCCGCCGGCAACAGCGACCATTCCACCGATTTCTTTCCCAATCTGATAAGCCATCGCATCTACAACCAAAGCTGCTTCATCATCTTCTTTCGCAAGTTCTAGCGCCTTCCTTAAATCGTCGGTTCCGAGGTAGGCGATAAGTCCACCGGATTTCAAATATCTTTCGAGAAGCTCTCTTTCGGAGTATTCTCCCGTGAAGCACTTCTCCACTACATCTCCTACAGGAAGCTCCCCGGCTCTGTTTGGACTGAAAGGTCCCTCATCGGTCGCGTTGTTGACATCTACCATCTTTCCTCTCAACTGCAAGCCAACAGAGATACCTCCGCCCAGATGGGCTATTACCAGATTCAGATTTTGGACATCTCTTCCAAGATCAAAGGCTATCTGTCTCGCAGCAGCTTTCATGTTAAGCGCATGAAGTCTGGAAATTCTTGGCAGTTGGGGAAGGCCTGACAAACGTGCCTCTTCGCAGAACTCATCTACGGATATTGGATCAGTTATGAATACGGGAATCTTCCCTCCAGAAAGCCTGAATCCTATTGGAGCTGCTAGATTCGATGGATGATCTACTGCTGCGCGATGAAGCAGAAAATCGACCATCTTCTCGTTTACCACGTATGTACCACTTTCCATTGGTGGCAATATGCCTCCCCTGCATGCAATAGCGTCAAAATCCAGAGAAGTCCTTCGTTCTCTTAGGAAGGAAAGGATTTCCTCCACCCTGTCCTGAATGTCTTTACCTCGATCATTCCGAGACGAGAAGTGCTGAATCGAACCCCTTACGATCTCTTGCTCATCATTGAAAACAGCTATCTTTGTCGAAGTAGAGCCGGGATTTATAGCCAGGATCTTCATTTTCTCACTCCTTCAGAGAAGATTCTTTTCTTTGCCGTACTCCACAACAATCTTCTTTAACCTATTGACTCCTTCAATGATATCCTCTCTGGGAGGAAGACAGAAGGATAATCGCATCGAGTTCTTGCATGTGTTGTCCAGCGAAAAGGCCTCTCCAGGGACAAAGAGTATGTTTGCCGCCTTTCCTTTCTCAAGCATTTCTGCCGTATCGAATCCTTCGGGGAGAGTAAACCAGATGAATAGACCACCTTCCGGTCTGGTCCAGTGGAATCCCTCCATACTTCCAAAGCTTCGTTCCAGCTCGGCAAGCATCAGGTCCTTCTTGCTTCTATAAAGAGCTATAGTAGGCTCTATTTGGGAGAGCAAGTCATGTCTCTGAAGATATCTTGCAGCTATTCTTTGCGTGAGGCTTGGTGTACAGAGATCGGTAGCCTGCTTTGCAGTTACCATTTTCTTCACAATGGTCTTATTACCCACCACGATTCCAAGTCTCAGTCCAGGTGACAGTATCTTGCTGAATGTCTTCAGCAGCAAAACCCTTTCCTGACCGCCGATCTTGAAGATCGGATCAATTGGCTTACCCTCATACCGCAAATCACCGTAAGGATCGTCCTCAACTATGAGAACATCATACTTATTTGCAATGTCGACGAGTCTCTTTCTCTTTTCTAGACTCATAGTTACTCCAGCGGGATTGTGAAAATTTGAAATTGTGTAGATGAACTTAACCCTGTTCAGTTCACCTCGTCTCTCTATCTCCTGGAGGTTTCGTTCAACTTCATCAATATCTGCACCGTCTTCGTGTAATGACATGTAGATATGTCCATCTGACCTGAGAGAAAAGGCACTGGCTGCGCCTAGGTAAACCGGCTTAGAAACGAAATATATACTGTCGTCATCCAGAAAGATTTTGCTCACAAGATCAAGTGCGCTTTGCGAGCCTACTGTAACTAGCAAGTTGTCAGTGTCGATTCCTTCTATTCCGTTTTCTCTTTTTAGTAAAGATACGTACTCTTCCCTGAGTATAGGGTCACCTTCGGTTGAACCGTACTGAAGAGTGAACTTATATTCGTTTTCGAGAACTTCCTTGGATATTTCAGCCATTTCAGAACGCGGAAATGTTTCAGGATCAGGTACACCTCCACCAAAGGAAATCATCCCTGGTTTTGAAGTAACCTTAAGAAGCTCTCTAATTACGTTAGATTTCATCCTGATTGCGATTTTCGAGAATTTTTCGGTCACAGAGTACACCCCCTAGCATATTCGTTACAAAGTTATAAGCAACAACATGCCAGTTGATGACTTATCGTGAACACCCCCATTGGCAGTACATTACAGAGCATTCTAAGAAATATATTGAGAAGCTACGAAAAAATATGCATGCACAATCTTGCAACAATGCAATCGCATGCATAGTAGAGAATTCATTCACCGATCCAGGCCGTTCTCATATTGAGAGCACTTGTCAGTACCTCTTCAATCCTCTGTCTATTAACTCGTCAAGATCTATGTTCCCAGACAATTTAGAGCATCCTGATTCGATCGATGCTTTCGCTACAGCTAGGGCGACCCTTCGCGCGATACCTGGCTCAAAGGGTTTCGGTAGAATATACTCTGAGGAAAGTCTTTCTTCAGGTACTGCTGAAGAAAGAGCATTGGTCGCCGCCAGTTTCATGGCTTCGTTGATTTCTCTAGATCTGGTGTCTAGGGCGCCTCTGAAGATTCCGGGAAAGGCAAGTACATTGTTTATCTGGTTTGGGAAGTCAGATCTGCCAGTGGCAACAATCGCTGCACCTGCTCCTTTTGCGAGCTCTGGCATGATTTCCGGTACAGGATTTGCCAGTGCAAACACGATCGAATCGGGAGCCATTGTTCTTACCATTTCCGGCGTTAGAAGGCCTGCTACGGAGGTTCCTATGAAGAGATCGGCGCCCCTGACTGCATCTTCAAGACCTCCGCTGAGGTTTTCCGGGTTGATTTTACGAACGATCTCTGAGTGAAATTCATTCAGAAGAGTACGAGTGTCTTCGCTGTTGAGAATCCCATTTTTATCGACAGCGACAATATCCCTTGCGCCTGCCGCCAAAAGCATCCTGATAGTTGCTCCACCGGCCGCACCAACGCCAACTGTAGCGATCTTAAGTTCTTCGATCTTTTTTCCAACTATTTTAAGTGCGTTTCGCAGTGCAGCAACTGCTACTATTGCAGCTCCATGTTGATCATCGTGAAACACAGGAATATCGAGACTTCTCTGGAGCTCTCTTTCTATGTAGAAACACTTCGGGGAAGAAATATCTTCCAGGTTAATTCCTCCGAAGGTTGGAGCGAGAGCCTTTACAAAGGAAATGATCTCTTCCGCACTATGGACATCTATACACAGGGGAAAGGCATCGACATTGGCGAATTCCTTAAATAGAACCGCCTTACCCTCCATGACAGGTAGACCGGCCTCAGGGCCGATATCTCCGAGGCCCAGAACTGCCGTTCCGTCTGAGACAACTGCAACGTAGTTCCACTTGTTGGTGTAGTCATAAGCCAGTTCTTTTTCTTCCTCGATTGTGCGGCATACGTCTGCGACCCCCGGAGTGTATGCCAAAGACAATGCTTCCATACTATCAACTTTCACCCTGCTTCTTACTTCGAGTTTTCCCCTGAGATCCTTGTGAAGTTTCAGCGCCCTTTCATTCATTAAATCACCCTCTATTCAAAGAAAAAATATCTAGACCATTCTTGTCTGTCGCGACAATAAGCGGAAAGTCTTCGACTTCGATTTCATATACCGCTTCGGTACCCAAATCCTCGTATGCGATGACTCTCAATGATTTGATCCTTTTTGATAGCGAGGCTGCGGCTCCGCTTGGTGCAAGAAGGTATGCTCTTCCGTATCTTCTGCACAGCGAGGTTGCGAGATCCGATCTCTTTCCCTTACCTATTGTAGCCTGGACACCTTGCTGAAAAAGCATTTCCAGAAAACAGTCCATCCTTATAGAAGTAGTAGGTCCAATAGCTCCAAAGCTTTCCTTGGTTGGCTTCGCCGGACCAGCGTAGAAAACCACTGTCCCCTCCAGTTTGAAAGGCAAGGGACGGTCTTGTTCTTGGAGTTCTCTTAAACGCATCTGGGCCGCATCTCTCATAACCAGAATCTTGCCCGTAAAGGATAGTTCCTGACCGCAAAGGAGATCGTCAATCTTCAAAAACGAGCACCCCCCTTCTGGAGAGATAGCAGTCCACCGCAAGAGAAACAGGGAGCGTAGCGATGTGGGTAGGTGCAGTCTCAATACTCACTGAGTAGGCAGTAATACCTTTTCCAAGTCCTTGATAACCTATCCCCAGAGAATTTATCTCACATAGAAGCCGTTCCTCCAGCATAGCGTAGTAGGGATCGGGATTCGCGACGTCAATCTCTCTTGTCAGCGCGAGCTTCGAGAGAATCATTGATATTTCAGAGCTTCCTCCGATTCCAATTCCAATCTTTAAAGGGGGGCAGCCCCTTGCTCCATTTTCCAGGACCGAGTGGACTATTGTATCTACAAGTTCTTTCTGAGTTGTCGTTGGGTTGAGCATGAAGAGTCTTGAGAGGTTCTCGCTTCCTCCCCCCTTTACCAGAAAACGAATTTCCAGTCTCCTTCCCGTCTGACTGAACGTGTGAAGAACCGATGGAGTATTGTCGCCGGTATTTTCTCTATGTTGAAGAGGGTCCTTTACAACTGAGTATCTGTAAGGATTATTTGAATAAACATTCCTTACAGCATTATCGAGAATTTCTGAGATGGGTCTTTGAAGGACCACTTCATGACCCATGAATACAAAGAATTCGATAAACCCCGTGTCCTGGCACAAGGGCAGTCCCGACTCCTCCGAAATTACTGCGTTCTCGCGAAGGATAGCCGAAAATGGGCCATTGTAGTCATCCAGAAAGGCCAGCGTCCGATCATCCAGAGTGGTGTTTGCCTTAACAAGGGCCTCTTCGATTCTATTCAATATAGAATTTTCATCTATCAAGAACCAACACCTACTTATGAAAAAAATCTTGAAAGCAGATACGATGCTTCATTTATAACACTTTACCTACCCATTTGCCTCGAATACCGAGATGTGGGCTGTCTTTGGCAGTTGAAAACGACCAATTGCAGATTTCGATGTAGAAGCGTTCAATAATACTTTTCCGGAAGCTATTCATTTTTCATGGCTCAAACGATGAAATGACTGAGCAAGGCTTATTATGCAAATTACTTGCATGGTACAACTAAATAGTGTACAATAAGATAGGAGGTGAATTAATGAGTATATATGACTTTGAACTAACTACTATTGATGGATGGAACAAATCTATGGAAGACTTCAAAGGTAAGGTTGTTCTGCTGGTAAATACTGCGAGCAAATGTGGATATACTCCACAGTATGACGGTCTGCAACATCTTTATGAAGAATTCAAGGAAAAGGACTTCGTCGTTTTGGGTTTCCCCTCTAACGATTTTCTTCGTCAGGAGCCGGGAAGTGATGAAGAGATAAAGACATTTTGCAGCACGAACTTCAATATCACCTTTCCCATGTTTTCCAAGATTCATGTAAAGGGAAAGAACATTCATCCACTTTATGAATACCTTACAAGTGGGGGAGGAAAAAAGGAGTTTTCGGGAAAAGTGAAGTGGAACTTCACAAAGTTTTTAGTAGACAAAAACGGGGAGATTATTGGAAGGTTCGAACCAAAAGAGGAACCAGAGACATTTCGTTCTGTAATCGAGGAGGCGGTTAGGTGAATGAATAGTAAAATATCTATTCCCATTGGAGAGGAGCTCTTGAAACTTGACAATCAGCTATGTTTCGCCCTATATTCAAGCTCTCGAGGAATAACTAGATTATACAGGCCTGTGCTTTCGGAGTTTGGTATTACATACCCCCAATATCTAGTTTTGCTTGTTCTATGGGAGGATGAGCCGCTTACAGTTAAAGAGCTGGGCGAAAGGCTTTTCCTCGATTCGGGGACCCTTACGCCTTTGCTAAAGAGAATGGAAAAACTTGGCCTATTGACAAGAGAAAGATCTCAAGGCGATGAAAGACATGTGATCATCGGATTGACCACTAAAGGCAAAGAGATGAAAGAGAAGGCTCTTTCGATACCTTTGAGAATCGCGAATCAGGTGAATATTTCCGAGGCCGAGTTTGTATCGCTTATGAAATCTCTTAGGAAGCTGATGAAGAAGATCGACATGTACGACTCGAAAGCTTCTTCGCACTAGAAAATAAATCCAAATGACATTTTTGCAAATCGTTTTGATTTACCTTGCCGGTGTGGCAGCAGGTTTTATGAATGTTATGGCGGGAGGTGGCTCCATGGTCACTCTCCCGCTGCTTATGTGGATTGGAATACCCCCTCCTGTTGCAAATGCGACAAACAGACTGGGAGTATTGTTTGAAAGTGGCATTGGAATGAAGACCTTTCATTCTTCGGGTATCAGACTTCAGAATTCGATCATTCCGGCGATTGTGTTTTCTACGATTGGATCTGTAATTGGTTCTATGTTCGTTTCCAGTATTCCGAAGGATCTCCTGGAGAAAGTAATCGCTTTGTTGCTTCTTGCAGTAGCAATTCTAGTGCTTCTGAAACCAGGAAAACGAAGTATTCCGAAACCTTCTCGACTACTTACTGCGCTGATCTTTTTGGGAGTGGGCTTCTATGGTGGTTTTTTGCAGGCAGGTGTGGGCTTCTTCTTGATTGGAGCAATAACTCTCACGTACGGCTATGATCTTGTAAGAACGAACTTCGCGAAGGTAGTGATTGTTTTTGTTTACACAGTGTTTGCTTTCGTTGTCTTCCTTTCAAAGGGAATGATATACTGGGTTCCGGGTTTGGTTCTCGCTGCCGGAAACGTAATCGGCGCATATTTTGCAGCGAAGCTTTCGATAAGAAGAGGAAGCGGCTTTGTAAGATGGATATTGCTGACAATTGTAATTCTAAATGCCGTGAAGTATCTCTTCTTTTAAGGGAAAAAAAGAATGAGAAACGAGATGATTGATCTCATAAGATTCTTGAAAACGTTTGGATATTTGAAAGACCCGAGGATAGAGGCCGCCATGATGGAGCTTGATCGAGCCGATTTCGTCTCTTCTGAAGTGCTTGACTGGGCATATGACGACAGAGCGCTATTGAGCTTTGGCACTTCTGGTAAGGTATGTTCCACTTCGACCCAACCGTCGCTTCTCGTGACGATGATCCAAGAGCTGGAAATGAGAGATGAAGATAATGTGTTGGATCTGGGAACGGGGACGGGTTTCTGCGCCTGCATACTTGGGAAGATGGCAGAGAAGGGAAGTGTAATCACCGTAGAAAAGAACAGTGAAGTTGCTTCAGTTGCTTCGAGAAATTTCGAACGTTATCGTATGAAAAACCTTCGCCTTGTGATTGGTGACGGACGGTACGGTTATGAAGGCAACGCTCCGTACGACGGAATAATCTCAACCGTTGCATTCTCGGGAATGAGTGAAGTGCTCTTCAGCCAGATGAAAATTGGAGGAAGGTGCGTCTCTCCAATTTACAGGAGCTACATGGATACTCCTGTGTTCTTGTTCGAAAGAACCGACGATACGACTTTGAAGGTTTCGGAAACAACCGGAGCCGTCTTCATGGTGGCAGAGGACTCAGAACCAGATCCCCTTTATCGCAAAAGAGAGTTCAGCCTCAGATTGACAAACGGAAGGTTTCAAATTATCTGAGTTAGCCGTTAGCTACCTTCCAGAAGATCTCAATTCCCTTTTCTATGACGGAATCATGAGGCAGGAACTTTGAGTTGTGCAGACCGTAACGTTCCTCTCGCCCAGTGCCTAACCAGAAAAGAACCGAGGGATACTTCAGAGCGATCACACCGAAATCTTCGCCCACGTATTTCATTTCCACAGGATTTACGTCTACCAGGCAGCACAGCTTTTCGTAAAGGTATTTGTCCACACTTACTTGAGGATATTTCGATCCTATCTTCTGATTGAACTCGAGTCCTCTTCTTGAAGCAACATCTCTACCGAGCTCTTCGAGTTCAGCGATTGCCTTCTCCGAAAGCTCATAAGCTCTTGTTCTCACCGTTCCGTAAAGGGTGCATGAATCGGCTACTACGTTTCTCACCCTTCCCCCTTCGATTAAGCCGAACCTTAGAACTGAATCCCCTCTTTCGATCGAGTAAACTTTCTCTAAGAATTCCATAGCTCCCCCAATAGCGTCTCTTCCCTCATTATAAAAAGCGACATGCGCAGACCTTCCCGTGAAAGTGCAGTCCGTTTCGAACGCCGAAGCAAATAGGACGCCTGGTCTTGAGTAAACAGTTCCTTCAGGGAACTCATCGTTCACATGAAGAGCCCATGCCTCCTTTATCACGTATTGCTCAAGTGCCGGTATACATCTTTCTGCACCTCCACCCCCCTCTTCTGCTGGCTGGAAGAGGAACAGAAGGTTTCGTTTCAGATTCGCAACAACCACTCTCTCGATCAGGCCAATGAGGATAGTCATGTGAACGTCATGGCCGCAAGCATGCATGAATCCGTCATGCTTGGACTTGAATTCTACTCCCGTTTCTTCGATAACCGGTAGAGCGTCCATATCGGCTCTGAAAAGAGTGAAAGGACCGTCGGACTTCTTCCAACGCGCCAGAATCCCGGTACCAGATACCTTCTCGTAGGGAACATCGAGACGATCCAGTAGACTTACTATATATGACTGAGTCTTGAACTCCTTGAATCCGATTTCAGGTATCTCGTGTAAGCTATGTCTTACTTTGATCAAATCCATATCGACGCCCCCTTTGGAAGTCTTTATTGTTGAGATTCAGAATACTGCTCCGAATCCATTGCATTAAAAGAATAGTCGAAAATAACGGATCTAGTAACCGGATTTCTACACGACGGATCGACTTTGTCGCTTCACAATTATAAACAAAAAAGGCGCCTTATAAGGCGCCTTTCTCTAAAGCTGAGATCAGTTCAGTGCGTAATCCCAGAGTTTAATCAAAGTTGAATCGTCCGCGTAATCCTCGCCCATAAAAGTCTCCAGAGCAAAAGGTATATTCGGATCGATTATCCAGTACATTGATAGCTCTCCGTCCTCGTTATAGAGAGAGACTTTTGTTCCAGTGTAAGTTCCATTCTTTCCCTGAACGGAATGCTGTCCTTCATACTTCAAAGTACCGAATCCATAGATCTTTGTGTTCATTTGCTCATCGAGATCGATAGCATCATATACGAAAGTAAGCATCGGATTCAAGAATGTGAATAGCATCATAGAGAATTGCTGCCCGAACATCATATCTGCGGTGAGTTCTGTATCGAGCGGCAGAAAGTATGTAGTATCGTAATTCAGAACGTACTGATCTTCATCCTGATCTATTGTCACTCCGTATATCATTTCCTTCTGCTCTCCGTTCTCAAAGTACGTTATCTTGTTGTAGACGTACTTCACCGTAGAGTAGTCCTGCAACGGTATCCATGATGCGAAAACGCTCCCTACAAGAGCAAGAATCAATAACATTGCCGCCTTCTTCACAATATCACCCCCAAAAATTCAGTAATGAAATTATACAACTTTCTTCCGTGAAAGCGAGCAAGAGTTTAGAGAGCTATAATAGCTGGAAAGATTCTAAACAGCCGGGGTGATCAATTTGAAGAAAGCGTTAGTCACGGGAGCATCGTCGGGGATCGGTGAAATATTCTCTTATGAACTTGCCAAACGAGGTTTTGGAACAGTACTCGTAGCGAGAAGATATGATCGTCTAGAAGCAATTTCAAACCGAATAGAAAGGGATTATGGCATCGGTTCAACTCCTCTAAAGGCAGACTTAACCAGTGAAAATGATCTCATGAGAGTCTCAGAAAGACTAAACGAAGTTGACCTTCTAATAAACAATGCCGGGTTTGGAATGATAGGTCAATTTGAGGATTTGGAAACAGATAGAGAGATGCAAATGATCAAGTTGAACATTGGTGCTCTCTACTACTTGACTAAGAAATATGCCTTATGCAGAGTAGACGTCGGCGGAGGAGTCATTAACGTGGCCTCAACTGCAGCTTATCTTCCCGTACCTGGTATGGCGGTCTATGCAGCGACAAAAGCCTTTGTACTGAGTTTCAGCGAGGCGATTAGCGAGGAGCTTAAGTCAAAAGGTTTCAAAGTGATGGTTTTGTCCCCCGGACCGACTAAGACTGAGTTCTTTGACGTTGCTTCGGGAGACAGAAAGAAACTTCCCGGCTCGATGAGTCCCGAGGAAGTTGTGAAGAGAGCTCTTGATTCCTTTGAGAAAGGTAAGAGAAGTGTGGTAAGCGGAGTGATGAACAAGGTCATTGCAACGGGATCAAGACTCGTACCCAGGGCTGTCGCGTTAAAAGCGGCCAGAAGGGCATTCGAGGAATAGTGGACTAAATGAAAGCACTTTCTCTCGTAAAGGATCGACATGGAACCTCCATTAT
>JAFGAP010000160.1 GCA_016933635.1 Kosmotogaceae bacterium | reverse complement strand
TTGCAAGGACTTGCGGTTGAGTCGGTGCAGCTACCGTATTGAAGCGAATTGTATAGGTCTCCTCAACGGCAAAGCAAACGCAAACTGTTAGCAGAAGGAAAGCTACGATAAACGCCTTTTTCATTGCCAAACCCCCTTTCGGTTTTTTGTTCCTGAAAGTCAGGAGATCTTTCCGAATTTTCTGAGTGTATCTTTCAATACTGCCACTTCGTCTTCTTCGATTTCCATCAATGGTGGTCTTACACGTGCGACATCAAGCCCGGAGTGCAAAGCAAATGCCTTCTTAACCGCCGGCAATGGATTCGTCAAACGCCTGTTCCTTCCAAAAAATGCGCTGAACAGCGAATACAACTCTTTGAAACTGCCGGTTGCCTTTGTGGCGTCGCCTGAAAGAAATTCTTCGATCAGATTTCTCATCATATCGCCGATAACGTGGGAGCCTCCGCTTATTACACCAATTCCTCCCTGGCTCATGACAGAGAGAACCATCAGATCGTCACCGGAATAGACAACTATCTTTCCCTCGGTTGCCTTCAAGAAGGCAGAGGTTTGCAGAGGATTTATTCCCGCTTCATCCTTGACCGCCACGATATTCTCGAATTCGGTAAGTTTTGCAAGTGTAGAAGGATCAATATTTGAAGCAGTGAAGAGCGGGATATTATAGACCATTATCGGAAGGTCCGTGTTCTTGCATATCTGAGAGAAGTGATAATAGATTCCTTCCTGTGTAGGGTGACAGTAATAGGGTACAACAACCATGGCTGCATCATAACCGAGTCTCGCCGCCTCTTTTGTTAACTCAACTGTTTCGTGAGTGTTGGCCGAGCCCGTACCGGCTATAAGCGGTACCCTTTCTCCGACCTCTTGTTTAACCTCTGCGAAGAGTCTAACCTTCTCTTCAAAACTCATCGAGTAGAACTCTCCATTTGTCCCGGCTATCACCAGAGAATCGCAATAATTCTTGCTGATCAAGTAACTGGCAATTCTTCTTGTCATTTGATAGTCAATGGAATAGTCAGCTGCAAATGCAGTGCTCATTGGTATGAGTATCCTTCCAAACTTGCCTACAACGTCCATAAATATTCCTCCTTATTTCATTCATTGAAACGTTATTTCTTTCAATGAAATTGTATCTCCTCATTGGTCATTTATCTAAACTCGTTGAGGTCTATCCTGGACTGACTAGAATCGCAGGCGATCGATTAATCTCAAAAGTTATCGAATTTCTTCGCAAAGGCAATCCTTTGTGAGTGCATCTTCAACCTGAGTAGAGATCCAGGTCTAATAAGGCTAATTGCAGCAAACTTCAATCAAAGGAAAAATTGGAATCGAATCAGCAATACTTCTCTCAGAGCTGACATTGGATAATGTAAGGTGAAGAGCGGCCCATCTAACTTAAGAACCGGCGTTTATGTGGAAATTTGTCGAAGTAATGGTGGCGGATCTGACAAAGAAGTACAGAAAATTTCCAAATTAGAGTGAAGGAGAAATATACTTTTGGTCTTGTTTCTTCTGGAAGATGGCTTTCTTCGAGTTCGACACGTCGCTAGATCTAAAGGACCTGAAAACGACTATGGATTCCAACATGAAGATTTCGAGAGAAATCTATCTGGCAAAAACCGAGCTGCATCTTTATCCAGCAGCCACATTACTCTTCCCTCCGAGGGAGAAATCTTCGAGACCGGCAATTCGGAATCCTTTTCAAGAAAGACCTTTTTGACGATACCAGCCTTCGAGACTCCCGTGCCCAAAACGATGACATTCCTGGAATGGTTAAGAGCTCGAAGACCGAGAGTAATCCTTTTTGAAGGCCTGTCTTCATAAGTTCCTTCAGTGGGAAGAATAAGGGAACGGACATCGCAAATTTCCTTCGACCCCGGAAAGAGGGCCCCGGTATGCCCATCCTCTCCAAAGCCCAGTATCACAAGATCGAAACCTACATCACTCCCGCTGAAGTAGTTTAACAGTTCATTTTTATATTCGAATACGGCCTCTTCTTGTGAGAGTTCACCTTTGATCCTGTGGATGTTCTCGTTGGGAATGCAAATCTTTCTCAGCAAGAGTTCGTTTACTAGCCAATAATTACTTCCCTTTTCGCTCGGAGGAACGCATCTCTCATCCACCCAGAAGAACTCGACTCTTTCCCAATTTACAGTGCTTCTGAAGGGCTCTTCAGAGAGGATTTCGTAAAGTCTTGTAGGAGTTGAACCTCCCGAAAGAGCCATCGAGAACTTATTCTCGCTACTGTGTCCTTCGTCTAGAAGTCCGGCAATGTATCTTGCAGCGTCAAAAGCCAGCTTCTCGGGATCATCGAATATCTTGAGAGTTCTATTCGACACCATTTTCTTTCTCCTCTAACAACTCACTTTCTTCGCAGCAGGCAGTGATCCATCTTCTGCCATCTCTGGAAACAAGACTGTTGCTCTCCTCCGGACCCCAGCTACCTGTGTCATATGAGCGAATCCTGACTTCGGAGTTTTCCTGTTTCCCGATGATCGGATCCATGATGCCCCATGCAAGCTCAATCTCGTCAGATCTTGCAAAAAGGGTCGCGTCGCCTTTCATCACATCCAGGAGAAGCCTTTCGTAAGGGTCCGGAAGCTCTTTCTTCCCAAAGCCACTAGAAAAGCTGAAATCCATTTCTACAGTCTTCGTCTTCATTGGACCGCCCGGGATTTTGGCTTCGAAGAGAAGTTTTATTCCTTCGTCCGGCTGAATGCAAAGAGACAATACATTTGGCCTCAAATTGCTACCGCCATTTGACTGCCCGAACAACTGATGGGGCACACTCTTGAAATGAATGGATATCTCCGAAACCTTTTTCTTCATATTCTTCCCAGACCTGAGATAGAAGGGAACTCCCTTCCATCTCCAATTGTCCACAAACATTTTTAGCGCAGCAAAAGTCGGCGTTTTTGATCCTTCCGCAACTCCTTCTTCTTCAAGATAACCCTTATATTGCCCAAGAACGGCATCTGAACATTTATTCAATGCTCTCAATACCTTGACCTTCTCATCCCTTAGGTCATCCGCCTCGAACACAGCGGGGGGTTCCATCGCAATCAAAGTCAAGAGTTGAAGCATATGGTTTTGAAACATATCTCTCAATACGCCTGAGGCATCATAGTATCCGGCCCTATGCTCCAGTCCGACTTCTTCGGCTACGGTTATCTGTACGTGGTCAACAAATTGACGGTTCCACAATGGCTCAAATATCGAATTGGCGAAGCGGAAGGCGAGAATGTTCTGAACAGTTTCCTTTCCAAGAAAGTGGTCTATTCTGTAGATTTGATCTTCGCCAAAGCATTCGTGAACAAGTCTGTTCAAATCTTGAGCGCTCTCGAGATCTCTACCGAATGGCTTTTCTATGACTATGTGAACCTTTCTCCCCTGGGAACCGACGAGAACCGATCTGTGAAGATGCTTCAGAATGGTTTCGTGAATATCCGGGGGAATGGCAAAATAGAATAGAAGGTTGTGGTTCTTCCGATCATTACTCTCGAGGTTCTGTATTCTCTTATTCAGGGCATCGTAGGTCTCCTGTTGATCGTACTCTCCGCGTAAGTACTCTACACTATCTTCAAATCCTTCCCATAGACTGCATACCTTTGGATCCGATCGTGAGTATTCTTCTACACCTGAAAAGAGCCTCTTTCGAAACGCGTTATCTGACAACTCGCTTCTAGAGATACCTATTATGCGGAATCTTTCAGGCAGCAACCCTTCACATCCAAGAGAATGGACAGCTGGAATCAGTTTGCGTTGAGTCAGATCACCGGAAGCACCGAATACTACCATTATGAAATCATCAGTCTTGGTCATCTTTCCCTCCTGATTCCATGTGTCTAATCTCGTGGCCGCCGAATCTGTTTCTTATGGCTGCGAGAAGCTTTGCGGAATAGTCCTCATGAACGCGTGTCTGTATACGTTTCTGCAGAGAAAGTGTAATTACTGGAGCTGGAACATCTAGCTCTATCGCTTCGGCTACTGCCCAGCGTCCTTCACCCGAGTCAGGAACCCAGGGCAGAATGTCCCGAAGCTCTTCGTCACTTTTCAGAATCTCCTCTATAAGTTCAAGAAGCCATGATCTTATAACACTTCCGTGCATCCAGATCTCAGCAATGTTCTTCAAGTCAAAATCAAATTCCTTCTTTGAACGAAGGATCTCAAACCCCTCCGCGTAAGCCTGCATGAGTCCATATTCAATGCCGTTGTGAATCATCTTTGCATAATGCCCTGCACCTACAGGCCCTACTCTGCCCCACCCTTTGTCCTTTCCTGGCGCTAGAACACTGAAGATTGGTTCAAGCTTGTTCACTATTTTGGGTTCACCGCCGATCATCATGCTGTAACCCTCCGAGAGTCCCCAGATTCCTCCGCTTGTACCGACATCAACGAAGTTGATCCCCACCCTCTTTAGTTCTTTCGATCTTCGAACAGAGTCCTTGTAGTTGCTATTGCCTCCGTCAATTATTATGTCTCCCTTATCGAGAAGGCTTTTTAGGGAATCAATGGTCTTTTCTGTCGGCAGACCTGCTGGAATCATCAGCCAAATAGTTCGAACCGGCGATAGCTCCGCCACAAGCTCTTCGAGAGAAAAAGCTGGTCTAAGTCCTATCTCGGCATTCAGATTTTTCGTGAGCAAAGGTTCCAGATTGTAACCGGCAACAGTATGGCCGCCGGCCACTAGTTTTCTTGCTATGTTGCCTCCCATCTTACCGAGTCCTACAATCCCTATCTCCATACGAGGTCCCTCTTTCCAAAGAATTCAGATTCTCGGTTTGACGCTACGCAGCTTTCAGCTTCAAAGAAATCTGTCTTCAAATTATACTTTGTCACTCTGAGATTCCGCCGTTCTGTGATCCTGCAGGAAACGTGTTATCCCTACATCCATTCTATCAATCGGGAAACATTTTCCTTTTAATTCTTAACTCTGCCGTCGTCTTAAGCCTAATCTATTTCCTGTAGAGACCAGAAGCAAGATCTTACGCAGCTTAGAATTATAAGAATACTTCAGACACAGAAATGTTTCATTCCCTCTACCTGAGATTTGACTTTCACAGCGTAAACAAATGACTGATTTTCGCGATGCCTCTTATATAATGGTTTGATAAATCAACTTGTTGTCACCTGATGATCTTCTCCTTTGTCATGATTACTTCCCGTAATGATTTATCAATCTGGATATTCGGGGGCGAAGAGAATGAAAAGGATTGTGTTCTTGGTTCTCGTTTCACTGCTTGTTCTGCTCGCTGGTTGCGTCGGTCTAATTCGTACGAACGCAATAAAGGGAACAGTCTTCACGGACGAGTATATTGAAAACGCTTCGGTTAAGGTCTTTGACCTTGATGGAAATCAGGTTATCGAAGGGGAGTTTCTCACGGACAATTACGGGAGGTTCTCGATACCCATACCAAACGGGTTCAACTTCCCGGTAATACTGCTGGCTTCCTTCGATATCCCGGAAGAACAGGAGAGGACTGATGCACTTGCATCGGTTGTCGAAGAGTCCTTCCATTCGGAACAAATACTCGTAAATCCCGTTACCTCGGTTTTTGCTGCCTATATGTTCAAGAAACAAATCAGCTACTCGGAAGCCATAAGCGAGGTACGAGAAGCCTTGAATGTACCCCCTGAGGTAAATGTGCTAAGCCAGCTTCACCCGGAATTTGAAACCTCGTATTTTTCTATGAAAAGGCTTTCGGACTTCGTGCGGGACAATTTTGGCGGAGTTTATAGGGACTTCATAGAGGTCATTGTAGAAGCTATTGCTGGCGGGGCCGTATACAATTTTGGCGTAGGTGCAACATTAGACATCGATATTTCCAGCCTTGCAAAGGACCTCTTGAAGGGCACGACCACTGGAATAATCTCTAAGGTCGCTGTAAGCGCA
>JAFGAP010000001.1 GCA_016933635.1 Kosmotogaceae bacterium | reverse complement strand
TCTTACAGTTCAACTTGCCGAGAAAATGGGAGCATCGGAAGAGGAAATAGAAAACATGTACAGAGGCGCCCTGCTGCACGACATCGGAAAGATCTCAATTCCAGACAGCGTGCTGCTGAAGGAGGGATCTCTGTCTGAAGATGAGTGGAACATAATGAAAACTCATCCGACAACGGCCTATAAGGTGTTGTCCCAAGTCGAGTACCTTCGCCCTTCTCTGGATATTCCTTACTGTCACCACGAGCGTTGGGACGGAAGCGGATATCCCCGCGGACTCAAAGGAGAAGAGATTCCTCTGGCTGCAAGGATATTTGCCGTTGTAGATGTTTATGACGCGCTTACTTCAGATAGACCGTACAGAAAAGCCTGGAGCAAAGAGAAAACCGTAGAGTATCTTCTCGATAACTCTGGAAAGCTATTCGATCCAGCCGTGATAGAGAGGTTTCTTGAGATATTGAGAGTCACTTCATCATCATCGTAAACGCAAAAGCAATTATTCATCATTTCTCGCATGAGTCTCCGCAGTTGCATTTAAAGACCGCTTGCGCAATAGTATCCCATTCAAGCGTTACAGTTATGTCCGGGACCTCATAGGTGGTTCCATCAACGAGCCATTCTTCGAAATGATATCCGGAATCAGGTGTCGCGCTTAGGTCAACTGAAGATCCTTTATCGTAAATGTAGGTTCCTTCGGGAGGACTGACGGTCCCTCTTCCATATTTGTAGATTTCAAGAGTTACTTTCTCTGCTTTTTGCACAAACTCTGCCGAGACTGATTTGTCACGGTCCATGATGATCGAAGTAGTTTCGCTATCTGAATGAATATTACCGTCAAGGTACCAGGCCTCGAACTCCCATCCGTCTGCGGGAGTAGCCGAAAGGAGCACGGAGGTTCCCTCTATGTATGTGTGATTCCCGACCGGAGGGCTGACCGAACCCTGACCTGTTGGCTCAACCATTGTCAGAGTAAAAATCGTTGGCGGCTCTTGAACAAAAAATGCCTTAGCCGTCTTGCTGGCATCCATGGTAATCGTTATCTGTTCATCGCTTGAGAAAACTACTCCATCTATTTGCCAGAAATCAAAGTCCCAGCCGTTTGACGGTGCAGCTATAAGCGTAGCCACTGACCCCTCTTCATAGATACTGACACCTACGGCAGGTTCGACATTTCCGCTTCCGGAGGGCTCAAACATTGTAAGCGTGTGTGTCTTACGGACAAAGACTGCCTTCACATTTCTATCGGTGTTCATTGTGAGTTCGGCTTCATGTTCAGTGGAATAGACTGCATCTTCAACAAGCCAGTGTTCAAAGAGCCACCCTTCTGCCGGTGTCGCTTGAAGTGTTAATGACTTTCCTGCATCATACTTGTGATCTCCGACAGCCGGAGCAACCGATCCCTGTCCAATTGGTTCGAGCATAGATAGAGTAACCGAAGCCACAGGCTCCTCGTTGAAAAAAGCCTTTACTATCTTATCTGCGTCCATCAACAATCCCGTCTCTTCTTCACTCGAATAGAAAACCCCTTCAACCTGCCATCGATCGAATTCCCAGCCTTCTGTCGGAGTAGCTGAAAGACCGACCAAGGTAGAATAATAAAACTGATACTCTCCAGATTCCGGTGAGACACTTCCCTCTCCTTCTTCATCTTCCATGGTTAAGGTAACCGGTTGTCTCGAGAAGAAGGCTTTGATGGTTTTTTCAGAATCCATAACCAGCTTTGTCTCTTTCTCATTTGAATAGAATTCCTCATCTACCTCCCATCGGTCGAAGTCCCATTCCTCGTCTGGCAGTGCCAGAAGATTTACAGACGTGTTGATCAAGTGTTTATGATTTCCGGGAAGGGGCTGAACCTCTCCTCCCTCATCTGGTTCGAGCATAGTTAGAGTTACGTTCTTAAAGATACACCCAGCAGATAGGAAGAGAAAAGAGATTGCTGCAACGAAGATCATAAGTTTGCGGAACCTGAGTTTTTCATTCCTGTAGGTTCTCATAAAAAACCTCCCAAATACATATTTATCTTCCGCGGTTCATGGTCTTCTCTCAACCGTATTATATTCCCGACTGTTTGTGAAAAAAATCATTATCAACAGTCATCCAATGATAGATGGCCCTAATCTGTTAATGGTTGCAATCCTATCTGTCATAAATGCTCACGGGACAGAGAAGAACGTCAACGTCCACGCATGCTTTTGCAGAAGCACAACAATATGAAGGCAATTGAACAGAAAATCTCTTAAGCCAAGAGGTACTTTAGGAGCTGATGTTCAGATCTTTGGGGAATCTATCTCAGAAGAGAGAACAGATGTGCGTTTAATTTGACTTCTCTCCAATTATTCTTGATGAAGCAATACTCATACAAAACTCTTTAATAGCTCTATATACATATCTGATGCTATTGAGGATTGAACAAAGAATTGATTGGCAATCAAGATTGTAGTAATTGCGTTTACTAGTATTTGAATCGGAATGGGAATCTCTGGCCTCCAGAATAGCTCGGAGGATCAATCAACACGCCGTGTCGATTTTCAAATTAACCGGAGAAAAGTATTGTCAATCTTTCTAGATAGCATTAACTGGCAATCATGAATTCTGATAAGAGGCAGAACCTGATTCTTATGATCCATGCCCAAGTGCAGAAGAGATTCTTGACACAACCTTCTTGAGGAGATCCGAGTATTTTTTCATAACTTCCTCTTCCATCCGGAAAATAGGGCCGGATATGCTTACCGATGCGACAACCACGCCGGATGAATCGAATATCGGAGCTCCAACACATGCTACACCGTCTTCGTTCTCCCCCCTATCGAAAGCTGTCCCTCTTGATCTTATCCTTTCCAGATCCTCCCTTAGCTTTGTTTTGTCTGTTATTGTTTTCGAAGTCTGGGGAACAAGGTCAAGAGTGTCAATAAGCTGTTCGCGATCAATCTCTGGAATAAATGCCAGTATTGCCTTCCCCACTGCGGTACAGTAGAGAGGTGCCCGTCTTCCTATGTATAACTTTGTATGGAGCGACTTGAAACTTTCGAAGCCCTCAATCGAGACAACCTCCGTTCCGTCGAGTATGCCCATGTGTATCGTTTCTCCAGTCTGAAGGTGGAGTTTCTCCATTTCGGCAAAGGCCACATCCTTAAGTCTCATAGAAGAGAGATAAAGACTTCCCAGCTCAAAGAGCTTTATTCCTATCCTGTATGTAGACGTCAAGCTATCCTTTTCGAGAACGTGTTCTTCACAGAGGGCCTCCGCGATTCGATACACTGTCGCCTTAGGCAAACCGCTCTTTTTCGTCAGATCGTCAAGGCTCAATCTCGATTCTTCAAGACTGAATGAACTGACGATTTTGACGATCCTTTCAACACTCTGCATTTAGATCCCTCAACTATGATCTGACCTTAATGCGCATACCCCAGCAATCTTGGCAGCCACAAAACGAAATCAGACCAGTAAGTAATAATTACAAGTCCCATAACTTCGATCGGTATCCAGTATTTTAGCATCTCCTTAAAAACCTTTCCGACGGGAGTCTTGCTTATTGCGCTTGTTATGAACCCGGTCTGCCCGTAAGGAGGCGTATCTAGCGCAAGCATAAGGTTGAAAGTGGTTACGATTCCGAAGTGAACGGGGTCTATCCCCACAGCCCTCACAAGTGGAAAGACTATTGGTATTATTACCAGCTGTATAACGGATACATCGAAGAACATTCCAAGTATGAAGAAGAGAACGTTCACACTTAAAAGCAACACCCATGCACTGGAAAGAAGTCCAAAATCCATGAAAACGTTCGTCAGCAACAGAGGTATTTCCTCTCTTGCAAGCACATACTTTACAACGAAGGCACCGGCAATCATGAAGCTTATCGCACCTACATTATAAACAGTTTTGAGCATTATCTTTCTCAACTTCTTGACTCCAAGCGTACGATAGATGAAGATGCTTACAAGTATAGAATATGCAGCAAGAACAGCTGCCGATTCAGTTGGAGTGAATATTCCCCCGTAGATACCGGCCAGGAGAATAATCGGAGCCATCAGGGCAGGAAAGGATCTAATGAAACTCTTCGCAAGTACTTTCAGCGGATATCTCTTTCCTACCGGATAGTTTCTCTTCTTCGAAAGGTAGAAGGCCATACCGGCCTCGAGAAAACCCAGAAAGAGCCCCGGAAGAATTCCCGCGAGAAAGAGGTATCCCAGAGAGGTTCCTGTCAGCATGGCATAGATTACCATCGGTATACTGGGAGGAATGAGGGGAGAAATTGTTGCCGAAGCACACGTAACCGCACAGGCAAAAGGGCCGTCATAACCGTCGTCCATCATTGCTTTTATCTCTATTGTTCCGAGACCCGAAACATCAGCTATTTCCGATCCGCTCATTCCCGCAAAGATAATACTGGCACCGATGTTCGCGTATGCAAGTCCACCCCTTACACCTCCCAGGAGCTGCTTCAAAAAACCGAATAACCGGTCGGTTATCTCGGTATCGTTCATAATATTCGCGGCAAATATGAACATGGGAACCGCAAGGAGAACGTCCTGGGCCCTCAGTTCGATTGCCATTATGTCGAGGAAGATTCCCAGATCCATTCCGGAAGTAATGAAGTAGGCAAAGCCCCCCATTATCATCCCAAAGGCTATTGGATATCCCAGAGCGAAGGCTGCACCAAATATAATAAAAAAGAGTATCAATCCCATGGTTCAACCTCCTTAGCAAATGTTTTCCCGGAGATGAGTTCCAGGAAGCTCTTCACTATCCAGATCACGTTGTGAATGAACGTCAATACCATGAAAACCGGAAAGCACATGAAGAGATATGTCCAGGGTATTCTGAGAACCTCTGATTTTATGATTTTGTAGAAGAGCACATCGCCAAGCACTGGCCCCAGAGAGACTAGAAGGACTATGCAGAAGAAAAGGTCGAACACTATCTGGAGTATCAGCTGCACCTTCCTGGAAAACCTAAGGAAGAGTATGTCAAACTTTATATGAGCATCGAACTTTCTTGCGTAAGGGGCGCCTAGGAATATCGTCCAGATGAAACTATATTGCGCTATCTCGAATAGCTCCGGGGAGGGGCTGCTGAATACATACCTCAAAATCACCTGGAAAAAAATGCTGAGAAACAGAAGCCCCAGAAAAATCGCTCCACCCCATGATTCAATTAGATTCAGCAGAATTTGTAATATCTTAAAAAGCGACAAGAATATCTTCTTCACGACAACCCCCAAAACGATACCCTGGACCGGTCCTCTTCCCGGTCCAGGGTAACTAGCTCATCTTTCTAGTTCAGAGGATACGACTGGATCGTCTCATACATCCCTTCGCCCCAGGCCTTGTCAAACTTCTCATCTGAATAAAAGTCCTTTGCAAGATTGATGAAGGCTTCTTTGTCAGGCACGACTATCTCCATGCCGTATTCATCTACAAACTGCTTCAGAAGGCTGGATTCCTGCTCCAAAACGAGATAGTTCATGTAGTAGCGGGCAACTTCGAGCGCCTTGATAATATAGGTCTGATACTCGAAAGGCAGAGACTGCCAGAACTTCTCGCTAATTACAGGATTGATCATTCCTATTGAATGATCGGTTAGAATTATGTACTTCGTTACCTCAACAAACATTGCCGAGAGATCGGTTGGAAGAGGATTGTCTTGCCCGTCGATAGTACCTAACTTTAGTGCGAGATAGACTTCCCCAAAGCCCATTGGGGTAGGATTGCTTCCGATTGCGCGTCCCATGTCCATGAAGGCCTCGTTATTGGGCATTCTGATCTTCATGCCTTTGAGATCTTCCGGCTTGTAAACGGGACCTGCCTTTTCGGTCGTGTTGAGCTGCCTCATACCGAGATACCATGTATCCAGAACCCTCATTCCGGTGTTCGAGGCCAGTTCATCGAACCATCCCTTTACCATCGGACTGTTCATAACGGAATACATGTGGTCAAGGCTCTTGAAAATGTAAGCTGCATTGAGCACTCCCATCTTCGGCATATTGCCAAGATCGGCGAACCACGATGGCGCTCCATCACCGGCCATCTCGAGGTCTCCTCTCATAACTGCCAGCAAAGATGTCTGTTGATCTCCAAGCTGGCCTGAATGGAAGACCTTCACAACTATCTTGCCTCCACTAAGATTCTCGACAACTTCGGCAAACTTATTCATTGCAAGGACTTGCGGTTGAGTCGGTGCAGCTACCGTATTGAAGCGAATTGTATAGGTCTCCTCAACGGCAAAGCAAACGCAAACTG
>JAFGAP010000019.1 GCA_016933635.1 Kosmotogaceae bacterium | reverse complement strand
ACTCCTCCATCGACAAAGGCCTTTCCGTCGATGACGACCGTCCTGAATCCAGGGAAATCCGCGCTTGCCATTATGTAGTCTACTAGAGATCCTTGCGGTATGTCTTCAATGAAGAGCATCTCAGGCCTGACATCGGTCAGATCAAAAGTCACAAGTCCGAAATCCACAGAGGAGTTTCTCACGGCTTCTTCGGATATCAAAGAGCTGAGCAACTCCTTGAGCGGTGTCACATCTATGCCTTCATTGATAACGTCCAAAGCTCCCTGATAAAGCTCACCAAAGCTCCAGTCGGAACCCCCTCCGTAAGCTTCGATCAATTTCTGCTGTGCTTTTGTGGGCTTCATAACGCTTTCTTCAGAAATGTTTCTCCAGACATCCAGCGCCTTATCAAAATCGCCCTGTGCAACTGCGGCGGCATTAAGAGAACCTACCGAAGTACCATAGACTCCTCCCAAATCGACTCCGAGATCTATCAAAGCCTTCCACGCACCGATCTCATAGCCACCCTTGGCTCCGCCGCCTGAAAGCACAAGACCAACACTTTCAGAAAGAAGAGACACTGGGGCCAAAATCAAAACAGCAATTACGAGAATCTTCAATTTTCTCACCTCTCTTCGGCGGTTTATAGAGGGAT
Source organism: Kosmotogaceae bacterium (assembly GCA_016933635.1). Lineage (GTDB taxonomy): Bacteria > Thermotogota > Thermotogae > Petrotogales > Kosmotogaceae > Mesotoga. The sequence goes on along the minus strand of JAFGAP010000019.1, from coordinate 2,535 downwards.
AATAGCATTATCTCAACGCAAAACGAAAGAGAAAGTCTATGGCTCACCTTTTCAATCGAGAAAAGAGATGATTAAGGGGATCGAAATTAGAGAGAAAAGAGTTGAGGAAGCAATCAATCTTGAAGAAAGCTCGTAATCCGAATCAAAAAGCCGTGCAAATATCGACGTGTTAGCTGCTGCCGGCATGGCGCTCATTATTATCAGCACTTTCTCAACCATTAGAGGCAGACTCAAGAAGGTAAGGAAAAGGAAGACTATCATCGGCGCAATGCAAAGCTTCAAGAGGCTGTAAATCATTATCGTTCTCCCTTTCAGTATCGCAGAAATCTTTGAACTTGCCAGAATAATCCCAGCTACGATCATAGCCAGTGGAATAGTACTCTCCCCAAGAAGAGCAAGAGCTTCGTCCAAAAAGACTGGCAGTTCAAGGGGTGTAAAGAAGAGAACAAGGCCGATGAAGACGGAGATCATTCCGGGATTCAAAAAGGCCTTCTTGCCGGATAACTTCGTCTTGTCCGACATTATCCTGATCCCAACGGTCCAGGTCAATACGTTGAACCAGATATTGAACACCGCACTGTAGAAGACTCCTTCCTTTCCGATCACCAATTCCACTATCGGATAGCCCATATAGGCGACATTTCCGAACAGCATCGCGTAACGGAATACGCTTCTTACATCACCTGTAAGTCTGAGAACCCTGGAAAAAGCAATTCCCAGGACCCAGAGAAACAAATACAGCACTCCGCCGGTTATTAACAATATTACGGAGTACGAAAGCATCTCGTAAGAAAAGTCAAAATTCATAGAATCAACTATTAGAGCGGGTAAAGTTATGTACAGGACAAATCTTGAGATCCCTTTTGTGAATAGATCGTCAGCCAGATTACTTTTCTTCATTATGAATCCTGTTCCTATCAAGACAAAGAAAGTAAGAATTTTCGATACGATTGTGCTCATCAAAGGGATTATAAACCAGCATACCAAAGGATAGAACAAAGAGAAGAGACTAGGCGTACTTAAGGGGCTTGCATAGGTAATAGTGAAGAACCAGGTCATTACATTAATGACTCAGAATTGTGATAAACTAGTCTCGTTAAATATTATTCTTTCCTTTTTGATATCCGGGCCAACCGGCTTTTATTTCGGTCAAACAAAACGTGTTATTAAAGGATGCCTGTCGGGCAGCCTCAATTCCTTATAAAAGGGGGTTTTTGAATGCGTAAAGCACTATTAGTTCTGCTGGTAGTTCTTGTAAGCGCGGCGTTCATGTTTGCCGCAGAATTTCACATCGGCGTTGTAACAGGAACGGTGTCACAGTCTGAAGATGATCTTCGAGGCGCCGAAGCGCTGATCAAGAAATACGGTGATGCTGCTTCCGGTGGGATGATCGTACATCTTACTTATCCTGACAACTTCATGTCTGAACAGGAGACAGTTATCGCTCAGATAACGGGTCTTGCAGACGATCCTCTAATGAAGGCTATCATTGTCAACCAGGCAATTCCTGGAACAGTCGAGAGCTTCAGAAGGATCAGGGAAACAAGACCGGATATTCTTCTTCTCGCCGGTCTCCCTCACGAAGATCCTCCAATGCTCGCCGATGCTGCCGATCTTTCCGTCAACGCCGACTCTATAGCCCGTGGCTATCTGATAATCTACACGGCTAAGCAACTCGGCGCGGAGAGTTTCATGCACATCTCCTTCCCAAGGCATATGTCCTACGAACTTCTCTCAAAGAGAAGAGACATCATGAGGGAAGCTTGTAATGATCTGGGTCTCGAGTTCATCGACATGGGCTCTCCAGACCCTGTCAGCGACGTCGGAATCGCCGGTGCGCAGCAGTTCATTCTTGAAAAGGTCCCAGCGTGGCTTGACGAGTATGGCGTAAAGACCGCCTTCTTCTGTACAAACGACGCCCACACAGAACCATTGCTCAAGAGAGTCTCTGAACTTGGTGGCTACTTTATCGAAGCCGATCTTCCTTCTCCTCTCATGGGCTATCCCGGTGCACTTGGTGTCTCCTTCACTGAAGAAGAGACTGGCAACTGGCCGGCAATACTGGCGAAGGTAGAAGAAGCAGTTGTTGCAAAGGGCGCGGCAGGAAGAATGGGTACATGGGCTTACTCCCTTGGTTACACGACCACAGCGGCACTTGCCGAGCATGCAAAGAATGTAATTGAAGGCAAGAGCGCGATAGACGATTTCGATGCCATAATGGCTGCATTTGCCGCATACACTCCGGGCGCTGGATGGAATGGAAGCTATTACTTTGATGCCGATGGAATCGAGCAAGAGAACTACCTCCTGATCTATCAGGATACCTACATTTTTGGCAAAGGTTACATGGGAATCACGGAAGTAGAAGTTCCCGAGAAATATCTAAACTTCTAAGCAGATAACGTCAAAGAGGGGGGTTAACCCCCCCTTTTCTTGATTCTTTCCAACGTTCGGTATTTGGGGTGAAGTCATGGATGAAAAGCAATACTTACTGAAGATGGAAAACATTAGCAAAGAGTTCTTCGGTAATCAGGT
>JAFGAP010000018.1 GCA_016933635.1 Kosmotogaceae bacterium | reverse complement strand
TGTCTAGGTCCATATACATCCCGTACACCTCGTAAACAATGAGAGGTCGGTACAATGGGGTGTATATGAGATCTAAAACAATCCTTCCCGGGACCAGGAGATTGTCCAGGTTTCTTGAAATCTCCCCTGAAGCAAAAAGAAGACTAAAGTGGTTTGACTGGTACCGGTCCCACGGAGGAAACACCAGATTGACCTGTCGCCACTTCGGTATCTCCCCGGATACTTTTTACCGCTGGAAGAGAAGGTATCAGCCCTATTTCCCCAAAACCCTTGAAAGCTATTCTCGCCGTCCTCATCACTACCGCCAGTCCCGGATACCGAAAGAAACGGTGGATCTCGTTACTAAGCTTAGGAAAGAAGAGATGGGCTTATCCAAATACAAGCTTTCTCAAATCTTGGTGCGGGACTACGGGATTAGGTTATCTCCCTCTTCGGTTAACAGAATTCTTTTAAGCAAGGGGTTGATTAAAGAAGCCAACGTTTCCCGAGATATCAGGAGAAGGAAAAGAATTAATTACGTTATCCCCAGAGTCAGAGCTTCAAAACAGTTACGATACAAGCAACCGGGCTGGTTAGTTCAGCTTGATACCAAACATCTGACGGTGCTGGGCCGGAGGTTTTATCAGTTCACTGCCGTAGACTGTTATTCCAGACTTTCTTTCTCTCAGGCCTATACCACCATCTCTTCCTCTTGTGCCAAAGACTTTCTCAACCGTCTGACGCTCTACTTCCCCTTTAGGATTAAGGCCATCCAGACTGACAACGGTTCAGAATACCTGCTCTACTTCCATAAGGAGTGTCTGAGAAGAAAAATTACCCATTACTTTTCCCATCCTCACACTCCCAAGGACAATGCCTTGGCAGAGAGAATGATTCAAACCACCGTCTATGAGCTTTGGCTATTTGACGAGACTCTCATTCCCGAGCTTGGTTATCTTAATCAGAAACTATCCGTCTGGGTTGGTCGGTACAACACCTACCGGCCACACCAGGCGCTTAACTATCTGACCCCAATGGCATATTATCAACAGTATCTGAAGAAAGGAGAGAAAGTGTCCGGAATGTAGTGGACCAGGACA
>JAFGAP010000159.1 GCA_016933635.1 Kosmotogaceae bacterium | reverse complement strand
CTGAAGTTCCCGTACTGAGCAAGCAAGAAATAGCTATCTGAAAGGATTTCAGAGAAATGAAGCGATTATTTCTGTCTACGTTTGCTGAATTGCTTCAATCCGACAAGTTCAAGAGCTTTCCTCTGTACCTCGTTGGGAGTTGTTATTATCGTGAATGAAGGTATCTCCTGTACCGCAGGTACCCTGGCATCGTTACAGATAATCGTACTCATTTCAGATAGAAGAGTCTGAAAGCTGTGTACCGGTGTCCCGTCACTCAGCTTCTTCTTCCTCGTCTTCTCAAGTGCGCTTTTGGATCTAATAGCCTGTAGTACATGTTCTCTATCGGTATATTCGTCAGTGAAGATCATGCTCTTCCATAACTCCCTCAAATGCCATTCAACATAATACGCTAGCATACAGAGAAATATGTGAGCCCTCACTCTCTTCTCAAGCCAGTGGTGTATTGGCCGTATCTTCAGATCCACTCCCTTTAGCGTCCTGAATGCCCTCTCAACTCTGGATAGACTCTTGTAGCTGTACACCACTTCTTCTGCAGTCAACTTCTCTTTCTCTACACTGGTTCGGATTATATAAAATCCGTCAAGAGAAGCTTCAAAGGCTATACTTTCTTCATTTCTCCTGTAATCGAACTTCCCATCCTCTATCTTGAAAATGAAATGCTTGGCCATCTTGTACCTGTTCTCTATCCTTCCCAGTGCCTGCCCTATCTTCCCCGCCTCTCTCAACCTTCCTGAAGCGATCCTTCTCAAGAGTTTGTTCAGGTTTTCTTCAGTCGCCCTGAGTAAGTCTTCTCTCGTTCTCCTTCTCTCTTCTGCAAGAAGGGGATTCCTGCAGACTATTAACCTCTCCCCAGGATAATCGGGTGAGTCTATCTCAAGAAGGTCTCTCTCGTCAAATAAGCTCAGCTGTAAATACCCATTTTCAAAGAGACTCTTAATTGTAGGCCCTCTAAAGGCACTAATCCAGTCAACTTCACCGAGAGCCTTCAATCTGTCTATCTGTCCCTGCGTTAACATCCCTCTGTCTCCGACCACGACGAACCTTTCTACTTTGAACTCTTCCTTTACCTTGTCTACCTGTTCCCCTATCGTTTTAGTGTCACTCGTACATCCCGGATATACCTGTATGGATATTGGTATACCTTTAGAATCCGTCATGAGTCCATAGACTATCTGTTTCTTTCCCTTCTTCTTGTCTCTGTTATAACCATAACTCGCAAGCTCACAATGACTCCCTTCATAGTAACTCGAAGAGACATCGTACAGAACAAGACTTCCTTCTCTTAAGTGTCTCTGCGCAAGTTTCCTTTCTATCGTCTCTTGCCTCTGGAGCAACCAGTCCAGAGCAATATATAACTCATCTTCGTCCGCATCCTCCACTGAGAACTCTTCGGGAATAGTGGTATTATCCCACCAGCGTATTGTGGAAAGCTTCGTCTGAGGGTTTATTATCCTTGCAGCTATCATCGCCTCTATTAGATCGCTTTCTCTACTCCTTCGAGAAGAAAGCAATTCCGAAATACCTAGATCCTCCATTACCTTACTTATAACCGCAACATTACCATGAGCTCTCGACCGAGTAATCTCAATTACCTCTTCGGAAGGAAGAAAGACTCTCCCCTGTAGACTCTCTTTGACTAACTCTCTAGTAACTTCCGGCAATTCAGTAAGGTTCGCAATGGTTTGCTGTTTCACCTTACCATCTTCGCGATAGCTTCTTCTCAGAAGATAAGTGAAGTATTCTCTGTCCTTGTACTTACTCACAATCTTAGCTAAATAAAGGCCTTTAGGTTTGTTATTCATAACAGAATAATAGCACAAAGAAACGAGCGAAGTCAATTACGAATTGACCATTTACTGTCTACGCTTTCACAACATTATTGTGCCTTTTTTCTCTCTGGGAAAGAGTTTCATTAATTTCCTGTCGGGGAACTTCAGATTAACAGATTCCTCGCGACCACTTTTTCGCGAGCAATCAGCACGGAAGTTTCAGTTCTGAATCGAGGTATCCTAAATGAGCGAACT
>JAFGAP010000158.1 GCA_016933635.1 Kosmotogaceae bacterium | reverse complement strand
GTCTTTCCCGCTAACGCTAACTTCGCGTCAGCAATTCCTATACTACCAGTACCACTTCCCGTTGTCAAGTTACAGGTTCGTTTCCTCTAAGTCGTCTCTTGAGTGAATTCATTGGAGATTCATGTATAGTCAGATGTAGTCGGAGAGTTCATCCTCTATCTCTTTCAAGGACCTGTTTTCAAGGATAGAAATTCTCATTGCTATAGGAGGATGTGTACTCCACAAAGAAGCGAAGAAAGAGCTCTTGTTGTTTATCCTTCTCTTCAAAGGATCGGAGATAAAAAGATGAGCTGTTGCAACATTAGCGGTCTGAAGCTTCGCAGAACTGGTGACGATTTTCCTCAAGGCTCTGGAGAGTCCCGAGGGATTTCTAGTCAGCTCGACGGCCCGTGCGTCTGCAAAGTATTCCCTTGTTCTGGATACCGCGAGAAGAGAAAGCCTTCCGATAAACGAAAACAGCGTTCCCAGGCCTGCGACCGCGGCAAGAAAGGCAATTATGGCAAGCGCCGAATTGTCGTTCTTCTTTGAGGAACGCCTTGCTCTTGTCGCTGCACCGAGCGCTCCGAATCTAAGATAAGCAATCAAAGCCCGAAAGGCGAGCAATTGAACGATAACCACCGCACCAAGAAGCGCGGAAATTAGAGTCATGAGTAAAATATCTCTATTTACTATATGACTCAACTCGTGGCCGATCACGCCGGAAGTCTCTTCACGATCAAGACTCTTCAAGAGACCAGTAGTCACACATACTACCGAGTCTTCCTGCTTCCTCCCGGTGGCAAATGCGTTGATTACCGAATCGTCATCTATCACATAGATTTCGGGAGGCTTTGACATTCCCGCGGCCAGGGAAAGTTCGTCAACAATATTTCTTAACTGCCGCTCTTCGGGATCGTCTGTTCTTGCTTCACGAGCCTTCACCGATTTGAGAACGATGTCCTTTCCAGAAGAGAGGGAGATCAGAGTTTGAACGAGGGCAATGGCAAGAAAGACAAGAGTGAAGACAGGCAATATCCCAAATACCAGATCGATAATCAAACCGAAGGCAATCATCATTGCAAGGAAGACCATCACAAGGATGATGGTCTTCCTGACATTTTTCTTACTTTCCTCGTAGAAATCTACGGTGAAAGACATAAGTCTCAGAAGTTAATATCTACGTTTGGTGTTTCTCGTTCGGCTTCAGTAACTTCAAATAGCGGGAACTGTTCAAATTTTCCTCCAAAAAAGCCGACGATGAGGTTGTTAGGGAAGATCTCGATTTTTGTATTGAACTTGGTAGCAGAATCATTGAAGAACTGCCTTGCATAAGAGATTTTGTTCTCCGTAGTAGTCAGTTCTTCCATCAGTTGCGAGACGTTAGTGTTCGCCTTAAGATCAGGGTAGTTCTCGGCTATGGCAAGCAGTCTACCAAGCACGCCGCCGAGTTCCTGCTCGGCCTTGATCCTATCTCCAACTCCTTGAGCGGACACGGCCTTCGCTCTTGCCTGAATTACTTTGTCCAAGGTTTCCTGCTCGAATTTCATGTAGCCTTTCACTGAGTTGACAAGGTTCGGAATTAGATCATGTCTTCTCTTAAGCTGAACATCGATCTGCGACCAAGCATTCTCTACTCTCTTCTTCAGGGTGACTAAATTGTTGTAAACCCCAATGAGCCAAAGTACCAAGACAACAATAATTCCAATTACAATGAAAAGGATGACCATTCAATCACCTCCAACCTATGGCTATTATACATTATTGCGTCTTTCAATTATCTCTATCATTGATCCAATGTTGTTGACAACTTCGTAACTATGCGAATTAGGTACCATATCCGCTGTCGTTTCTCCAGACAAAACGAGATATGTGTCTACGCCGGCTCTAAGACCACATTCGATGTCTGTGTAAAGTCTATCTCCAATCATCACCGTCTCCTTTGGACCATAACCAAAGTCATCCATAACCATTTTCAGTATAGTTGGATCTGGCTTACCTATAATGTATTCGGGTCGACGACCAGTCGAAGCTTCGAAAAGACTTAAGAAACTTCCAACATCAGGTACCAGTCCATCCTCCGTGGGACAGTTTACATCTGGATGAGTTGCTATGAAAGGAATGCCTTGCCTTATTAAAAGAGCAGCCTTCCGGATCCTTTCATAATTTATCGTCGTATCGTATGCAAGAACTAGTAATTCGGGAGAATCATCGTCTATGTTCACTCCGCCTTCTCTGAACATTTCCCTTACCGACGGTGTTGAGAGCAGAAATACTTTCTTATCTGGAAAGTGTCGCCTCAAGAAGCTTACGGCAGCTTCACCGGAGGTATAGACCTCAAAAAGAGTCCTATCAACTCCCATTTCAGTAAGTTTTCTGATATATTCTTCAGGTGTGCGTGATGAATTGTTGGTTAGGAACACGAGTTTTGAACCGTGGCGATGAACGGTATCGGCGAATTCAAGACTGCCTCGAAGAAGGCTGTCGCCAAGGTAGAATGTTCCATCCATATCTGAAACGAAGAGCCGTTTGTATGTAAGCATCTCTTCCTCCGTTTTTCAGGTTGTTTTCATAAGCAGAGTATAATACAAAGGGTGAGATGAAATGAAAAGGAAATTCGAAAGAAAGTACTTCTTTATAATATTCATGATAGTAAGCGGCTTCTTCATGTTCATTGCCCTGGGTAACGGGTTCTGGAGAGAATCTGCCCCTTACAAGATAGATTCAGTCGAGATAAATGCAAAACTCGACGAACAGGGTGATCTTCACGTTGAAGAGCTTTCTGTTTACATACTCTCCCGCAATAATCGCACAGCATCAAAGAAACTGCACTTATCTTACCCTTCGGTTTTGAAGTCTTATTCGGTTAAAGTTCCTCACGATGCCGGGTTTGTGAAAGAGATCTCCTCTTCTCCGGGAGGTTTTGACGCTAGAATCTTCCTTGAACAGGAAGTGAGTGAGTTTGTCATGAATACCGAATACGATATTTCGGGAGTCGTTGAGATGGGTTCGGATATAGCCGTGTTAAGCTATAGATTCTGGGAACCCAATTCCGACGCTATGACAAGAGATATTTCTCTCGCTATGGAGCTTCCTGAAACGATAATTTCGAGGCTTACGGAGGATGACATTTCCATCAGGCCATTTAAGGAAGCAAGTGTTGAAATCGAAGGAAATCTGGTCAAACTGCAAATGAAGTCGGTCCTTTCAAACGCTTCTGGTGAAATCAAGATCTCGTTTCCGAAGAGCATTGCAAATGCAATGCCAAATGCGGTCAATACAACTATAAGTAAAAGCGCAATACGTAAGGAACATGAATCCGCTATGTTCCAGCAAGCCTTCCTTTCTGGTTTGATTGGATTCCAAATAGCTGTTCCCTTCTTCGTGATGTTCTTCACATTTATACTTTTCGGAGTCGAACCACAGGTTAAGTCTGAAATAGGATACAGACTCTACGATGTGCCGGGCTACCTTCTCAATGCTGTAATCAAGAATCCTTTTCAGGAAATTGATCATAATGGGTTTCTCTCTACGATAATGGAGATGCATAACAGAGGCGAGATAGTGATTGGTGAGAGTACGATTTCTTTGGAAACGAGCGAAAAAGGAATTCCGACACAGCAAAAATGGGCTTTGCAGACGCTGAAGTCTCTTAGAAGAAAGGAAGACGGATCGATAGAGATCCCTGATGCAGAAAGCGACGCCTTCTCATTTGACGAGTTCAAAGAACAATACGGTTTCTGGCAGAAGCATGCTATGCGCGTTGTGAAGTCGGGGCGATTCTATGAGTATCTGGGTTCAACTGTGATGTCTGTGTTTTCGATCTTTTATCTAATAATATGGTCGCTTATATTGAAATTTGTTTTTGGGAACTGGCAAGTGTACCTCTCCTTCCCGGATGAATCACTAGTGATTTCAATAGTCCTTTACGCCGATTGGTGTCTCGGTTGGCTGCTTCTGGTTGTTCCAAAAAATATCTTTGCTCGATGGACACCTTCTGGAAGGTTGTTTTACATGGAATGGAAAAAAACCGAGAAGGAGCTTCTTTCGAAACAGACGCTGACAAATGATGACCTTGCAAAGCTAGTTGCTCTCGGTCACCTGCAGAACCTCATTTCCAACAGGAAGAGAGTATCTGATCAACAGCTTACTCTGCTACGACAGCTACAAAGACTCGAGGTAGTTTTCAATAAGGTGAGACCTTGATTCCTCTCTATATCAGAGTTGATGAACCATATAGTGAACAGGGTTGACAATTGAAATTCCTTTCCTTTATAATTGATTTATGATACCCCTAGGGGGTAATGGAGGTGAAAATTACATGAGCGCAAAGGTAATTGTGTATTCAACACCGTCTTGTCCATGGTGTAAGAGAGCAAAGGACTATTTCAGAACCAATGGGATTCCTTTCAAAGACTACGATGTGAGCAAAGATAGAGCTAAAGCAGAAGAAATGGTGAAGAAGAGCGGACAGATGGGAGTTCCAGTCATAACAATTGGCAGTCAGGTAATAGTCGGATTCGATAAGAACAAGATTGATAATTTACTGGGAATCCACTGAAGAATAATCAACAGACCATCTGCGGGCTTAGGCCCGCTTTGTTTTTTTACCGGGGTAGTGCTATTCTCTCAATATAGGACAAAAAGATATATGTGCGATGTTGGAGGTGTCGTGTTGAAGAGGTATTTTGTTGCGCCCGGTAGAGTCAATGTAATTGGTGAACACACCGACTATAATCAGGGATTCGTTATGCCTGTAGCAATTGACAAATATGTATTACTGTCGATTGAGCTTACTGACGGGAGCGTCATTGCTTTGAGTTCCATTGGAAGAGCGCCGGTCTCATTTCGTGAGGAAAGCATAGAAAAGACCGGTGACTGGAGTGATTATCTAAAAGGAGTTTTCTGGGTTTTAAAGGACAAGCTGGGCGTTGACTTTGGAGGGATGAATGTCGAAATCGTCTCCAGCATCCCTGAAGGCGCAGGACTCTCAAGCTCCGCTGCACTTGAAGTTGCACTAATTCTAGCACTGAATTCGGTGTTTGGACTTAAATTAGAGGATAAAGAGCTTTACAGTTATGCTCAGCAGGCCGAAAATGAGTTTGTAGGTGTCCAGTGTGGAATTATGGATCAATTTGCGGCCGTGATGGGAAAGAAGGACAAGGCAATTTTCCTGGACACTCTCGAGCTGCGCCACGAATACGTGCCGTTAGAGCTCGGTGAATACACGTTTGTCGTATTCGACTCCAAGGTTCATCATTCCCTCTCTAGTGGTAACTACAATAATCGAAGGGCCGAAGCAAATAAGGCTCTCGAAATACTAGGAAAAAACAGTTATCGAGAGGTTTCTATGGTTGATCTTTTCCCTAACAGAAATAAACTTGGGGATCTATACTACAGGAGAGCGCTACATGTTGTTTCTGAGAATATGAGGGTTTTGGAGGCCATGAAGATAATGTCGAACTCGAATTTTGAGAATCTCGGGCGAATATTGATTCAATCCCACGAATCACTGGCTCTTGATTATGAAGTAACTTGCGAAGAGACTGATTTTATCGTTGACACTCTACGAGAGCTGAAAGGCGTCTCCGGTGCAAGAATGATAGGCGCAGGATTCGGCGGTTCGGTACTAGCGCTATGTGAAATGATTGAAGAGAAAAAGATAGTTGAAGTAATGAAAATCAGATACAAAGAGAGATTTGGGATTGATCTTGATTCTTATGAAGTAAGACCGTCAGATGGAGCAAGAGAAGTGGATGCTTCTTTCTCGCTTTAGTATGCGTCTAGACGGTTGAAGAGTGAATATCATTTCATCCATCTCTTTGTAGTTCTTTCTAAGGAGGAGTTGCATGAAAGTCAATTTGGGCATAGTAGGTGCCGGAATAGCATCAAGGGAACTCCATCTACCTGCGCTTAGAAAACTCACCGAGTTGTTTAAGATTACGGCCGTGAACAGCAGGACTAGAAAGAAGGCAGAGGAATTTGCCGAAATAGTAGGTGGCGATGTTGAGGTCTTTGATTCGTATGAAGAAATGTTAAATTCTGACGTTGTGGACGCTGTTGTGCTTGCGGTACCAATTGCCTTGAATCCAGAAATGATTGAGGCGGCAAGAAATGCAAACAAGCCAGTTATCTGCGAGAAGCCGGTAGCGGCCACCACTAAGGAAGCAATCCCTTTGTTGCGTCTTCACGGTGATACTCCCATCTATATTGCAGAGAATTACAGGCATATCGAGGTTTACAAAAAGGCCGAAACACTTATCAACGAGGGAAGACTTGGTAAGCCACTGGCATTTAGCTGGTTGAAGTGGGTAGATTTCGGGCAGGACAACAAATACGTTCAGACTAAGTGGAGGCAGACGCCTCAACACATCGGTGGATTCATCTCTGATGGAGGAGTACATGATGTGGCCGCGCTTCGCAAGATTCTTGGTAACGTTGAGGAAGTAAGCGGCTTTTCGGAGAGGAATTTCGACTATCTTGGCGCGGAAAACTCCGTGGTCTTCAATATGACGCTGGGATCCAATGTGATTGGTAACTACTCTGTCGTCTATGGCGCCCCCGCATCACTAAATAGGTTTGAAATAGTCTGTGCAGATGGAATAGTTCAAGTTGACAAAGACAACGCGACCCTTGAGATTTATTCCAGTGACAGGGAGAAACTCTTCGTGAATAAGACAGATGGTTTTGCTGAAGAGTTTACTGATTTTCACAGGGTGATAGAGGGTCAGGTTAACTCTTTGGGAACAATTGAAGAGGCGGTTATGGATCTTGCTACCATAGAAGCGGGACTCATTTCGGCAAAAGAAAAGAGAGTTGTAAAAGTCGACTCTTTGCTAAACGAAAGCTGAGAGACAAATGCGGGGATTTAATACAAGAGCAGTTCACGCTGGCGAAGAGAAGAAGATCAACGATGCGGTCAGCACGCCAATCTTTCAAACGTCTAATTTCTTGGCAGATGATTTGAAGTACATGAGCGAAAGCTCGGAAGTTCTTTACACTAGGGTTGGAAATCCCTCTATTGGGGTGGTAGAGAGAAAGCTCTCGGCTCTTTTCTGCGGAACGGGCGGAGTTTTCTTCTCCTCCGGAATGGGTGCCATAACTACTGTTTTTCTGTCCATTCTCAAATCCGGAATGAACCTGGTAATCTCGAGAAATATCTATGGAGGGACGCAAAGCCTTATTTCCGATCTACCAGGAATGGGAGTCGAGATAAGGAGATTCGATCAGTCACGAATTGAGGATCTGGAAAGTCTTATTGACAATAAGACTGGCATTGTGTATGTCGAGTCGATGTCGAATCCCGATTTGATTCTTTCAGACATTGAAGGGATTGCTCGAATTACTAGCGAAAAAGAAGCTGTTCTTGTAGTAGACAATACGTTTTTATCTCCGTATAATTTCAGGCCCCTCGAATACGGTGCAGACGTAGACATTCAGAGTCTGTCTAAGTATGTGAACGGGCATTCAGATGTCATTGCAGGGTTTGCCGCCTTCAAAGACAGTGGTCTGGAAAAAAGGGTAAGAAAGGCAATGATCAAATTGGGTACAAATGGAGCGCCCTTCGACGCTTTTCTGGTAAGCCGCGGGGCGAAGACTCTTGGCCCTAGGATGGAATTGCACAACAGAAATGCAAGAGAAGTGGCTGAATTTCTCTCGAAGAATCCAAAAGTACTTCGGGTTTCTTATCCTTCGTTGAAGGTAAGCCTACCGGCCTGTTTCTCTGAATGCAAGGGATTTGGAGGCGTAGTCTATCTCGAACTGGAAAGCTTAAGTGCAGCTAAGTCGTTCATAAGAGGTAGCGAGCTGTTTCTTGAAGCTACGAGTCTTGCCGGTGTTGAGTCTCTTGCAACCATTCCTGTCTTGACAAGTCATGCTTCTTTGTCCGCCGAGCAGCTATGCGATGCAGGTCTTTCAGAAGGGGGTGTAAGACTCTCTGTAGGCATTGAGGATCTAGAGGATCTTCTGTCCGACCTAGATTTCGCTATGAAGGGAATTTAGTTGACCTTGTCGCTGCTCTTTGCTGTGAATAACGGAAGCTGAGAAAGAAAGGAACTGAGCGTGAGAAGAAGCAAAGAAAGCCGAAAGGCAGGAATAAGAATATAAACGGCTTTCCTCATGAAGCTGCTGGTTAGACTGCGATTCAACTTACTTCTTCACCCGTCTATAATTGTCAACAAACTGTGAGGTGATATGAAGTGCTCAAAATAAGGGTCTCTAGTATCGAAGAATTCCTTTTATCGGACAGAAGGGAATTCAGTATAGAGGTAGACAGTTTTGTTTGTGTATACGACTTCGAGAGACTAACCGATTCGTCAGGGATTCTCCTCCGGATTTCAGTAGTGAATAGATCTGATGCTCCAAAGAAAGTCGGAAAGATAGATCTTCTTGAAATAGAGGGCGTCAGCGAACCCGTATATTACAACGGTTGGCAGTCATGGTTACCGTTCAAGGCCTACTGGGAACAACCGATTGTGGATCCTTTCGTTCAGTACGCCGATTTACACGAGATCAGTCTCTTCTCAGCAACACCTATTCCCGAAATCTTAAGGGAGGGAAGAAGACCAAGCGATTACTTCATTGCTACTGACGAGTTGCTTGTTGGATTTCTATCCAGCAGATTCTCGCATCAATACTTTCTCTGGAACGACGATCAGTGCAATATACGCGGCTCGGCAGATCTCTTTGAAACTGAACTAGCGCCAGGTGAATCAGTTCAGCTCGAGAAGATGGTGATTCTTGGCAAAGACAGTTTGTGGAGTATGCTAGAGAATTATGCAAGTCTTATTAAGAAAGACAGCAAGGTTGAGTTCAAGGATTTTGAAGGTGTTGGATGGTGCAGTTGGTATCACTACTTCTCAGACATCACCTTTGAACAACTGTCAAAGAATGTTCGGTTGCTTGCGGAAATTAGAGATCGGGAGAAAATCGATTATAGATTGGTTCAGCTTGATGACGGATACCAGGAGGATATCGGTGATTGGCTTGAAACCAACTCCAAATTTCCTGAATTGAAGGAAATTGCCTCCGAAATAAGAAAGAGGGAGTTTTCGGCAGGTCTCTGGATTGCCCCGTTTTCTGCGTCTGAAACTTCGAAAGTCTTCAGGGAAAATCAGGATTGGTTCGTGAGAAACGAGGACGGCTCAGCGAGAATTGCTTACAGGAACTGGGGAAAGAAGATATTTTCACTGGATACTACGAATCCCGAGGTACTTGATCACCTGAGAGACTTGATTGTCTCGATAAGGAGATCCGGTTTTGATTATTTGAAGATCGACTTTCTTTTCGCAGGAGCGATCCCTGGAAGGAGATACAGAGAGGACTGCGGTCCAATCGAGGCATATAGAATAGGCATGAAGGCTATAAGAGATGCCGCGGGAAAAGATTGCTTCATTCTCGGTTGTGGCGCGCCTCTTCTTCCTTCGGTAGGATTTGTGGATGGTATGAGGATAGGATCCGACACCTCTCCACAGTGGAACGGTGAAGCTATGGATATCGGTATTCCCAGTGCAAGGTTTTCACTAAGAAATGCTTATACAAGAGCATTTATGCATAGAAGACTTTGGCTTAACGATCCCGATACGGTCATATTGAGAAAATGCGAAATGACCGAAGAAGAGAAGAGGATCTTTGCCTTGTCCGTGGGGCTACTTGATGGAATGATGCTGAACAGCGACGACATGGAACTGGTTGATTCACAGGGAATCTCACTTCTAAAAGAAGCGATAGTGCTCAGAGGGGGAGAACCTCGTGTCTTCCTTGACGGAATGAATAGCGTTTTTGCTACTTGCACTAGAAAGGCCAATTACTGCAATGTGACTTCATTTGTCAATCTTACTGATACGCCTAGACACTCCATAAAACTTAAAGAGATGTATGAAAATTGGTCTGGAGTTAAGCCTACGGTTAAGGAAGTCGAGCTTCCACCAAGGAGCATATGGATAGCAAAAAGTGATTCATGTGATATCTGATACAGAAAAATGTGTAAAGTTACTCTGGGAAGATATCGAGAACATCAAATAAAATCAATTATCACTGTCTCTTGGAGTAAGAATCCATACCGTTAGGGAAGGAATCTCGATCTCCCCACCCGAGAATGAAATAGTCTCTCCAGTCAAGTATTCTGTGAATTCACCTTCCATCGAAGCGCTGAAGAATGCAGCCTCTCGTGAGGGATTGGTTATCACAATTACTTCGTCGGTGGCATTCCATCTTCTAAAAGAGAAAACCGGTCCTTCAGTGACAGTGACCTCATATTCACCAGTGCGAATCGACTCGTGCGATCTTCTGAGGCTTATCAACGACTTGTAGAAACCGTAAACATCACTATTCCAGCTATCTTCTTCCCATATCATTGGAGCTCTGTTTTCGGGGTCGCGACCTCCTTTCATTCCTATCTCATCTCCATAGTAGATCACCGGGCTGCCAATGAAGGTCATTTGGAGCGCCACCGCGATCTTCATAAGGTCGACCTGATTGAAAGCAAGAGTAAGGATTCTTTCGGTATCGTGACTGTCGAGAATATTCCACAGAGAATGAAGAGTCTGGGGCGGATAGGCATTCAAGTACAGGTTTGTCATGGCAGCGAACTTAGCTGCGGAGTTCCCGGCTCTGAACACGTATTCTACAACAGCGTCCTTGAAAGGATAATTCATGACAGAATCGAAACTTCTACCTCTTAGCAGAGATCTGGCATCGCCCCAAAACTCGCCGACAAGTATCATTTCATATTCTGAACTCTTAAGAAGCGGTCTGAAAAAATCGCTCCAGAACAGAGGATCTACTTCTGTTGCGACATCTAAACGCCAACCGCCAATCCCGTCGCGGTCGTATTTCCTCACCAGTTTTTCTACATATGATTGCCACTCTTTATTGAGAGCATTTATTTTCGGCATATATGCGTAACCGTTCCATCCAACATATGTCATTGCCCGGTCCTGAACTTTTCTTATCGGGAAACGTTTCACAAAATACCAGTCAACGTAAGGCGACTCTTCTCCCCTTTCTCTTAGATCCTTGAAGGCGAAAAAGTCGTATCCCGTGTGATTAAATACTCCGTCGAGAATAATCTTTACGTCGCTGTCATTGGCAGCGGTTAGAAGTTCCTCGAAGAGCTGGTCGTTTCCGAAATTGTCATCGATTTTTAGATAGTCTTCGGTGTCATATTTGTGGCTTGAGGGACTCTCAAAAATGGGATTGAGGTACATTACATCTACCCCCATTTCGATTAAGTGGTCGAAATGATCCAAGACCCCTTTTAGATCGCCGCCAAAGAATCCGTCGCCGCCAAGGTTTGCATGATCGGGATCGGCGTTCCATTCCTGAACGTTCGGCGGATCATTTCTCGGGTCTCCATTAGCAAATCTCTCCGGGAATATCTGATAGTATAATGCTCCCTTTGACCAATCAGGGAGATCGAAGTAGGAAACTGGAAGGCTCTCTTTTGAAAAACAGTAGGGAATCCGGGGCTTTCTGCATAGTCCAAGAGAGTCGAGAAAGATTACTCCAGCATCGGTCTGTATCTCGAAATAGTATTCTAGTTCTTCAACGCTTAATCTATCTGTGCGGTAGAAGCTCTGATTGCCAAAGTCCCGTAGATACTCAAGTGGGTAGTGTTCGCCAGCAATTACGATTTTCGCTTCAAAAGGGATACCGCTCGGAGCCGAGACTGCAAAATAGAACTCATAATGGTTTATCGGGTTTAAATAATCCCTGTCTCCAACATAATGTCTGACGGAGTCATGAAAGACCTCGAAATCTTCGACAGTCACCACAGACATTTCCCTTTCATTCTCGTAAGATTTTTCATCGTTTCTTTCATCGGGAAAACTCGATTTCTCTGTCTTGAAATAGTAACTGTATCTACCAGGTTCAAGCGAGACCTCTGCTGTCCACCAACTGTTTTCCAGTCCCATCATTTCAAGTGTCATTGATTTTTCCACAACTACCACTGAAGGTGTGCTGTCCGATGTGGTCAAGAAAGATACTCCGCATCCTAATGCCACAACCATTAAGAAAAGGATGATCATCATTTTCTTTACAAGCATCGTTTTGACTCCTCCCTTATTCTTCTTCTCGCCAAGGCATTGGCACCCCAGACTCCCAAGAGAATTAGAGCTACCCCAAGAACCTGAAGTGGGCCAAATCTCTCGCCTCTGAAGAGAACTCCGGCCAAAAGAGATACAACAGTCGATAGATAAACGAATACCGTTGATCGCGATGCTTCAAGCTTAGAAAGCATGAAATTGATGAGAAAAAAAGCGCCGACCGATGACAAAGTGCCTAGATAAAGCGCCGCTATGGCAACCTGAGGTGTAGCCAGGCCCAAAATGTAGAAAGAGATCTCTCCTTTTATTAATGATGTTACCATAGCGATCAAAGTGAAAGAGATGAAGCCCATTGTCATCATATGATATGTTATTTCCCATGCTTTGAACCTGACAGAGGCTTTCCTTGAAAGAATATTGTAGAAGGCAGCTGACATTGTGCTACCTAAGAGAATGACTGGTCCAAGAGCACTGCTACCCGCAGAAAGCCCCTTTCCGGCCGTAATCAGAATTATTCCGAGTAGCGCGGTCAAGACAGAGAACACTTGGGGAGCGGCAAGTCTTTCTCTAAGAAAGATTCTGGCAAATATCAGAACGAATATTGGAATTGTCGACAGCAGGATACCCGCTTCGGACGATGTCGATAGTGAGACTCCAACGTTCTCGAAGATGAAGTACATGACCGGTTGAACAAGACTGAGCAGAAGCAAATCCCTGAAAACAGATCTGTAGGGTCTTACTCTGATTACACCCAGCGCTCTCAGCAGAGAAATAGTCACGAAAGCGACTGAAAACCGGTACGAAAGAAAGTATATCGGATTTGTGTATTCAAGAGCGTTTTTCGTAAACAGGAAGGAAAGGCCAAATATCACCGAAGAACCAATGCCAGCAAAATAGGCCAGGAGCCTGTCCCTTTCTTTCTCTGCCATAAAGCACCTCAATCAATAATATCACCGGGAGAAACAAACCGGCAACCTGAGAGCTTTGTCTACTATACATAGTCTATAATAGTAGTTGTGCTTCGTTTTCAGAGGACGGTGGCTTTTTTGTTCAGAAGATATTTCCTGATTGCGTTTCTTTTGTTGTCTGCATTACTCACTGGGTATTCATTTAGGGATCTCGAGTGGTTCAGACACGAATCCGATCACTTTGTGTACGTATATCACAAAGAAGTGGCTTCCTCACTCTTTCAGGTTGAGGTGTTGGCGGAAGATGCCTTTGATACTCTGAGTGAGTTGTTTGGCAATCCTTTTAGAGAGAAGATCACAGTAATTATCGGTGGCTACGAAGATCGTTCTAATGGAATGGCAAATCCAATTCTCGAATCGATCTACATAATGACACTTGGAATTGACTACCCATATAGAAACGACGGTTTTTGGCTGCAAGAGGTAATCACTCACGAAGTGACTCATCTATTTCAGATCACTTCAGTCACTGAGTTTGGAAGCATTTTGAGAAACTATGTCTCCAAAGCCTATTTACCCAATGCACTTCAACCCATGTGGCTTACTGAAGGCTTTGCCCAACTGGGAAGTGAACTGATCGGAGATCTTTACGAGTACGACTACAGGAGAATGCCTTTTCTTCTGGATCAGTTGAGGGAAACTGAACCTTTTTCCGAGGAGACAGTAGTAACAGGGTTCAGCGGAATAGGCGGAGAATCCTACTACAATTATGGATACGCTTTTCTTTCTTATCTTTCCGAAGAATACGGAGCAAAAAGCTTGCTTGAACTTGTGAAGTTGAAGAGGGGCCTTCTTGGTCTCACGGGGGTAGAACATGCCACAAGAAAGGTATATGGAAAAAGCTATGAAGAGCTTAAGGGGGAGTTTATAGAATATCAATTCAAGAAATGGGAAACGGCAGAAGTGCCCTCGGTTTACGGGTTCTCGCGTAGCGTTGGCGAATTCGTCATTCATTTCAGGCCAAAGGTATTTGATGGAAAACTACACTATCTTGCTCTTGATAGGCAGATGAAGTGTTACTCTCTCAACATCGAGGGCGTTGAAATATTGAACTCTACAATGGAGATTGTGGATTTCGCGGTCTTTGAAAGCGAAATAGCGCTTGTTCTCTTTGAAGAGGAGGAATCCGAAACCAGGCTGTATTTCTTTAGGGAAGGCCGGTTAGAGAGAACGAAAACAGCTCATCTTCTTGAAGTTGATTATCTGGGTAAGGATAGGCTTCTTGTTATAAAAAACAATCTCGGCATCCCTTCGATAGAAATTCTTTCCTTGAGAACGGAAAAGTCAACCAGGATCTTCACCCCACTTGATCCTTCTACTCAAATTGGCAATATTAGAGTATCGCAAGACGGCAGTTTAGTTGCATTCAGAATTAACAGCAAAGGCGACAAGTCACTTGCCTTTTACAATGCAAGCAATGAAGAGCTTCGATTCTTCGACGTTACGAATGATTTCTCGATTGGCGGTTGGGCTTCCGAAGGATTTCTAATTTCTGTTAAGAACGGGTTCGGCAGCGACGTTTATGTTGTCACGTATGAAGGTGAAATGATTGGAGAGAGCTCCTTCTCAAGATATGTTAGGGAACCAGTAATAATTGCAGACGGCGTGATTGCCGTAGGCCAACTCAACGGAAGTAAGCTGCTCAACTCTTCCGATGAAGAACCACCCGATTATAGTTTGGAGAGCAAAGAAATCATCGTGAATCCTCCTCAAGAAATAGAGGGACTTGTTTACAACGGCTTTACAGATTGGAGATTCTTATCTGTTCTTCCCTTTAAAGGGATTTCGCTTCTCTTTTCTGACCTAACCTTTCATAACAAGCTTCTTGGAGGGGTATCGTTCGACTTCGAGACGATGTTGCCCGGAATCAATCTTCAACTCTTCAGTGAAGACTATGTGCCCGTGGATTTCTCTCTGTCGCTCGAATTTGCCAATCTTGAACCAAGAGCTTTGTTAAACGTATACAGGCGTTACAGGATTAATCCAAAGCTTTCTTTTGGTTGGAAAGCTTCGATTGAGTATCCTTTGAGAATTGCCGGTTCGCTGAACGCGGTCCTTGAAGATTCCTCGGCGCTGTATGGAGGTCAGGCCTCGCTTAATACATTGATAAATGTTCGAGATACACAGACTGCGACTTCTAACCTCATTGATGTTGGAATAAAC
This sequence comes from Kosmotogaceae bacterium, assembly GCA_016933635.1. Classification (GTDB taxonomy): domain Bacteria; phylum Thermotogota; class Thermotogae; order Petrotogales; family Kosmotogaceae; genus Mesotoga. Next base: position 7,671 of record JAFGAP010000158.1, on the reverse strand, counting down.
GTAGACTTTGATTGGAGGAAGAGCGGATTTACTCTTGACTCGACAATTTACTCCAGAGTTACTTTCGGGAAAGACCCTTCCATAGTTCCGGTGGAGCTTTGGAACTTCAGAGATAATACTAACATTGTTGTCGGTCTTTCCCTGGATTCGGATTATATCATTTCGAGAAGGGGTCTCAATCTGATGAATCTCATCCATTTTTCAGAGGAAGGGATTGGAGGAAGGATCGACTTTTTGATCGGTAGTCGATTCTCCTGGCGAATAGCTATCTACAAGTTTGAAACGGCGTTCCTATACGCAGCCTATCCTACGTACATAAGAGCAGGAATCATGCTTGAAAACATGAGACTTCTTCCTTATCTCGATTTTGAGCTAATCTATTAGAAACTCACAACCATTTGGAGAATCCACAATCGATCTTTCATAGAGCTTTGTTCCATCGTGTATTTCGAAGCTAATCATTCTTTCTGCACACTTGAAGCTACCCTCTTGGGGTTTGACTTCGACCTTCATCCCGTCTGAAGTACTATGCACAACGACTTTTTTTAAGGAATACTCGCCTCTCTTGTATGCCTCTGTGAGGCCATCATCCTCATACAGATGGAATTCGGCCCTGTTCTTAACAAAGCCCTTGATTTTCAATACCTTCCAGGAGGCGTTTTTCACAAATTGCAGACCATCCGTCATGGCAATGAGCGAGTCCTTCTTCAAATAGTGAGGAATTGTTTCTAGAGGTGCCTTTGCCCATGAATGACCGCTGTAGACCACTTCCGTGGTGTTTAGATCAAGCCATTCTTCGCCGGGAAGATAAACATGTCTTCCTTCGGAATTCCTTTGATAAACTGGAGCTACCATTATAGAAGAACCGATCATGAACTGGTCGTCGGCATAGTAAGTTTCGCTGTCGCCGGGCCAAACCAGAGCGAGCGGTCTGATCATGGTCATCTCCCCATCTGCAGATTGCTTGTGCACTGTGTACAGGTACGGAAGAAGAGAATAGCGTAGCTCAATCGCTCTCCTCACCAGTTCCTCAACTTCTTCGTCGAATGCCCAGGGTTCCTGGTTCCTTGTTCCTATGGCGCTATGATTTCTGAAGAAAGGAAGAAACGCCCCAAACTGAGTCCAGCGGACTAGCAACTCCCCGGAGCAGTCATCTCCAAACCCTCCCACATCGCATCCGGTGAAACTTACTCCAGCCAAGGAGATAGACTGAACCAATCTAATCTCATTTAGAAGCTGCTCCCATTGACTTGCATTATCACCTGTCCACAGGACTGCGTAACGTTGTATTCCAGGATACGAAGACCTGGTTATATTGAACGGTCTCAGATCAGGATTGCTCTTCTTGATTCCTTCGTATGCGGCACGAGCCATGTTGAAGCCGTAGATATTTCTTACCTCTCTATGAAAACGAGTATTCCCGTCGTCCTCCTTCTGTACGAAATCTACTCCGTGATCGTAATACTTCTTCTTCGAAAAAATCCTTCCAAAAAGGAACTCAGTTTCAATTCCCGAATCATGAAGTTCTCCGGCCATAAGCTTAAGTTCTAAAAGAGATTCCGGTGTATAAAAGATCGCAGGTTCGTTCATGTCGTTCCAAAATCCCGATACTCCATTCTTCATAAGACGATCATAGAATTGCCCCCACCACTTTCTTACGGTAGAGTTTAGGAAATCTGGGAGCCTCGATTCTCCGGGCCATACAGCGGCTCTAAATGGTCTGCCGTCCGCTCTCAAACAGAAGAAGTCTTTCTTCTGCCCTTCTTCGTAAATATCAAATCCGTTCTGAGCTTTTACCCCTGGGTCAACTATTACAACAGTCTTGATCCCCATCTCTGAAAGTCTATCCGTCAAAGAAGAGGGATTTGGGAAGCGATTTTTGTCCCACGTGAAGACCTTGAAATCCTCCATGTAATCAATATCAAGGTGAATTGCGTCGCACGGAATATGTCGCCTCCTGAAATTCTCAGCAATTTCCATAACCGTTTCTTCGTTGGCATAGGACCATCTAGACTGATGGTAACCTAAAGACCATGCAGGAAACAATAATGGATTGCCTGTAAGTTTGAAAATACCTCTAACTGTATCAGAAGGGCTCCCGACGATAATGAAAAGACCGAAACCGTCTCCCTCGATGCTTATCTTGAGTGTGTCTCTATTTTCAAATCCAATGTCAAAACTCGAATAGCCCGGGTGGTCAAGAAAAAGAGCGAACTGCTCTTCGGGAGAAACAATGTGAAGAATCGGAAGAGATGAATACAGTCTCCTCTTTGATGGCGAGTGATCAGGCTCGTCGGTATTGTACATCTCAAGGATGCTGCCTCTTTTATTCAAAGGCCCCATGGTCTCTCCTAGTCCGAGGACCGCCTGGTTCTTCTGAAGGCTGATGGTTACAACATAACCGGTCTCATTCTCAGCGATACTCATCCTATTACCGGTACATGAAACTGGTGGCGTAGCTTGTCCAATAGCTAATCCGCCAAGAAGTTGACATGCATTCGGCTCGTCAAGTTCTTCCTCGGGTTCAGCTATCACCGCTCCGCTCTTCAGCTTTGTCTTTCCCTCTCTTACAACATCGATCTTTACTACAGAATTCAAGTAACGAAAGAAACGTTTCTTCAATTCATCGCCCCCGGTTCTTAGAATGTCGTTCTCATTGTACAGCAAGATGATAGACTATGTTTGTATTCTGGAAATCAGGAGGTAGATCGATGACAGTAAGGGAAGCAATTCGTAAGATAAAGGGATTGGAGGCTGAAAGGCTTTCAGAGATCAGTGGTAAGTATATGTTTTTCATCGAAGGGGGAGAACCATCAAAATTTGTTGTCGAGATCTTTGATGGTAGACTTGAAGTGTACGAGGAAGCCAGACCTTCGGATTGTTCTATAAGTACTGATCTTGAAACCTTCGAAGGACTTGTCGGAGGAGTTGTTAATCCTTTTGCTGCTTTTATGAGCGGGAGACTCAAGATTTCCGGAGATCTGACTTTTGCAATGAAATTGAACAAGCTGCTTGGAGGTGGATAGATGTCGGCTGAAGTGATGATACTTGCCTTTGAAGGCAAGAAAGCTTGTTTTCTACACGCTCTTCTAAATGCACTGGATATGTCTGAAAAGGGAATCGAAGTGTCTATAGTGATGGAAGGAGAATCACCCAGTCTCTTGAAGGAAATCGTAAACGAAACAGATGCTCTACATGGGCTTTACAGTGAGGCAAAGAGTAAGGGTTTGATCAAGGCTGTTTGTTATGGTTGTTCCAAGTTGATGGGTGTGCTTGAGATAGTGGAGAAGGAAGGTCTTCCATTAAATGGAAGTATGAAGAACCATGTGCCTTTGGCTCCTTATGTAGAGAGGGGAGCGGAGATAATTACTTTTTAGTCTGTTGATCTCAGATCGCGCATTACGCCACTGAGGTGAAGTTCGTCAGTAATGGTTTTTTCTAGAGAAAGGAGTCCTTTATGAGAAACAGTCTAAGGCGTTGGAAGAACGAGAAACTCTCTGAAAGACTTGCGAAAGTTTTCGAGGATAAGGCGATAAAAGTCATGTACTTCCCAGATAGTGAGATGGTCGTAGATGCGGTTTCAAAGCTCGTTCCTGATGGAGCGACTGTGAGCGCGGGAGGTTCACTTACTCTTCAAGAGACTGGTGTATCCAACCTTCTGAAGTCTGGAAAATATAACTTTCTTGATAGAGATTCGGTTTCTGGTGATGAGGAAAAGAAGAGGATAATGCTCAGTGCATTTGAGGCCGATTATTATTTATGCAGTGCTAATGCCATTACTGAAAGTGGCGAGATACTTTTGCTTGATGGAAATGGAAACAGAGCTGCCGCCGTTACCTTCGGGCCTGACAAAGTGATTCTAATTGTTGGAGTTAACAAGGTTGTCAGCGACTTAGATGCGGGAATAAAGAGGATAAAGTCAATAGCACCGATGAACGCTAAAAGATTGAATCTGCATACTCCCTGTGCTGAAAGCGGTCTATGTAGCGACTGTAACAGCGATGAAAGGATTTGTGAAATATACTCCATAATTGTTGATTCAAGAAGAAGACCCTGGAGATACACTGTAATTCTAGTTGGTGAAGAACTGGGCTTATGAGAACGGTCAGGATTAGAGTCTGTGGACGTGTGCAGGGAGTGGGCTTCAGATATTTTGCCCTTCACACTGCCAGATCTCTAGATATAACTGGCTATGTCAGAAACGAACCCGATGGCAGCGTCGAGATAGTTGGCTCTGGAAGAGATCCCGACATGGAGGCTTTCATTGAAAACATTGATCGGGGTCCCGCGTATGCCAATGTAACGGAGACGGAAATTGAAGAATTACCTTTCATGAGATTTGATCTCTTTGAAATCAGATACTGAGATTTCGATCCCACTCCATTCGGAAAGAAACTGTTCCAAGAATTGTACAACAAATCTGTAGCGGTTTTCTGCGATTCCCTTTGCAGTCTTCGTCCAGAAACTCTCCGGAGTAATTTTTAATATCTTCTCATAGAAATGATTGATGGCAGTACTCGAGTAACCATTGTACGAATCACTTCGCTTGAGCTTTGATGAATGAAGTGGAGTTCCCGTTTTTCCCGAATACGAAAAAACCCTTGCGACAGCAATAGCGCCTATTGCATCGAGTCTGTCAGCATCTTGCAGTATTCTTGCCGATATACTGAAAGGTTTTGTTTCCGAGGAGTATCGGTGTGCCTTAATTGCTTCAGAGACTTCGCGGGTTAACTGAGAACCGAACCCCAGCTCATCCAGAAGCTGAGATGCATACCTGGCCCCACACTCTGCATGGTCCATTCCGGTAACATCCTCTTCAGGCCGTTTAATATCGTGAAGAAGCGCAGCAAGAACCGCTGTTTCGAGGTCTGCCCCTTCATGGATCGCTATTTCGCTCGCACTTTCGGTGACTCGTAGAACATGAGAGATGTCATGAGCCGGGTCGTCGTAATTCTCGAAAGCCTTCTCGACAACGGCCAGAATTTCTTTCATGTGCGGTATGCATTTGACAAGCTTGTCAATGTTCATCGGGAGCCTCCCCTGAGTCAAAAAAGAAAAGTTACGACGCATATTGTAAAATAAGTATACAAGATGATTGGTTCGAACAGTTGAGAGGAGGCACGAATATTGAATATCCTGGTTACAAATGACGATGGAATAATGTCGCCTGGAATAATAAAACTCGCGGAAGCGCTTTCAGAAGAACATGATGTTCTAGTTGTTGCTCCAGACGTTGAAAGAAGTGCAACTGGCCATGCAATAACAATCAGAACCCCACTTTGGGCTAAGCAAGTAAAAGTTGGTAATAAAAATATCGGATATGCCATAAACGGTACGCCTGCAGATTGTGTCAAGCTTGGACTTCTGGCAATTTCCGAAAAGAAAATCGATTTAGTCATCAGCGGTGTGAACAAGGGTCAGAACATGGGTATAGATGTCCTTTACTCGGGAACGGTTTCAGGTGCTCTAGAAGGCGCCGTAATGGATACTCCGTCTATTGCCGTTTCAAGCAGTGACTGGAGTAATCCGGAATACGAGACTGCTGCAACGTTTATGGTGAGTTTTCTCAAAATCTTTGATGTTAAGAAGATGCCGGACTTCACGGCCCTCAATATAAATGTTCCTTCTGTCAAATCCGAGGAGCTCAAGGGTTGGAAAGTAACTAGACAGAGCAGAAGAAGATACAAGGACTATTTCGAAAAGAGAAAGGATCCGTATGGAAATAACTACTACTGGATTTTCGGAGAGGTAGTTGAAGATGAATGCTCAACAGATTGTGATTTCAATGCCGTAAAGTCTGGATTCGTATCGATAACCCCTCTCCACGCAATAATGACAGATAAGGATTACTTCGAGAAACTGAAAGAGATTTCGAGAGGGTGGTAAGAGTGAAAGTTATTTACATTGGGAATCCCATATTGAGAGATGTTTCGGAAAAGATAGAGGTATTTGATGAGGAACTAAGGCAGTTCGTGAATGAACTGAGTAAGACGATGTATGTAGAAGACGGAGTTGGTCTTGCAGCACCGCAAGTAGCGATATCGCAAAGGCTCTTCGTCTACGACCCCGGCGACGGACTAAGGGTTGTAATAAATCCCGAGATCCTATTTAGAAGCGATGAGAAGGTCAAGATAGAAGAGGGTTGCTTGAGTATACCTGGAATCTACGCAGATGTAGTCCGGCCGGCCTCTGTTCGAATTCGTTATCAGGACGAATATGGTCATTACCATGAAGAGGACCTCACCGATTATCCCGCAAGGATAGTCCAACACGAAACCGATCATCTGGACGGAATACTCTTTGTCGACTATCTATCGTCAACAAAAAGAGCGATCTTGAAACCTAAATTAGATCAGATAATTAAGGAAAGAGTTGGATAGATGAATATTGTCTTCATGGGTACGCCGGAGTTTGCTGCATCACATCTGAAAACGCTCGTTGAGTCAGGTATTAGGGTAACAGGTGTTTTCTCGCAACCGGACAGACCTAAAGGAAGAGGACGAAAAGTCTATCCCACTCCTGTAAAGTCCGTTGCAGAAGTCTACGGATTGCCGGTCTTTCAGCCCGAAAAGATCAGTTCTGGAGAAGGACTGGAAAGACTGAAAGAACTTTCTCCAGATCTCGTTGTGGTTGTTGCGTACGGAAAGCTTCTTAAATCAAGTGTTATTGACCTTCCCCCTTTAGGTTGCTTCAATGTTCACGCCTCGCTCTTGCCGAAATACAGGGGAGCAGCACCGATTCAGAGAGCAATCGAAAGCGGGGAAACAAGGACCGGCATAACCATTTTCAAGATAGACGAAGGAATGGATACCGGAGAAATAGCTTTGATGAGGGAGATCGAGATTGAGAATTCAGACAATTTCGGTTCGCTCTATGAAAAGCTCGAGAGACTTGGAAGGGAAGCTTTGATTGATTTTTTGAAGATAGTAGAGACCGGGAGAATCGAGCTTTATGGACAGGCGGGAGAGCCTTCCTACGCGCCGAAGGTCCAGTCTTCAGACCTGGTCATTTCTGATTTTTCCGATGCAGTTTGTGTTTTGAACAAAGTGAGAGCTTTTGATCCTGAACCTGGGGCAAGAGCATCCCTTGACGGGAAGATGGTAAAGCTGTTTGGGGCAGTTTTGTCAGATCGAAGTTATGGAAAGTGCAGGAATGGAGAAATAGTGAAAGTGGAAGACCGCGGTATGGTTTTAAGCTGTGGCACCGGAAATGTTATTATATCGTTAGTACAATTACCCGGAAAGAAGCCGATGAGCCCTAAAGATGCGGTAAGTGGTCGGCTGATTCGTGAAGGGATGATTTTGGGGGGATAGAAATGCCCAGGGTGATCAGGCTATTTCAAATCAGGAACGAGATTACCGATTCCGATGCCGAACGAATTGTTGCAAAACTGAAGTCCCTTGACGGCATAACAAAGGCCCAGGCCGATGTCGCAAGCAGTGTCGTCGAGGTGGAATATGAGAATGCGATCATTGACAGATACATTATTCAGGAAGAACTGTCCAAACTCGGTTTTGATATGCTTATATAAACCATTCTCGCGATTTGCTTCTTGACAAAGGAATCCGGTCAAGTTATAATTTCTGACGTGTGAAGTTGCCGAGGTGGTGGAATTGGCAGACACGCATGGTTGAGGTCCATGTGGGCAGTTTAGCCTATGCGGGTTCAAGT
>JAFGAP010000157.1 GCA_016933635.1 Kosmotogaceae bacterium | reverse complement strand
TCATTCCGGCATCGGTAACAATGAATATTTTTTCCGAAGGTTTTACGCTAACCACCTTGGTAACCAGATAGCCGGCCGGACCTATGACGAATCTTCCAAGTTCAGCGATCAGTTTCCCGTCGAAGCCAGCAAAGATTTCCGATATTCCCTTTTGAAGTCTTTCTATGTTGAGCTCTCTACCTTCGTAGTCTATTCCCCATCCGCCGCCGAGATCGATGTATTTGAATCCGAACTGCTTTGAACATTCAAGGGCCTTCGAATAGGCATCGAAGAAGGGTTCCACGTCGGTAATCTGAGACCCTATGTGAAGATGTATTCCATCTATTCTGTCGGCAACCTCCAATACCTTTTCTATTGGCACGCCGAACTTGTGAGCCCTTAGACCTGTTGATATATGAGGATGAGTACGGGCATCTACATCAGGGTTTACTCTCAAGAGTTTGATCACATTTACCCCGTCCCAGAGAGGCAACTCCTGAAACGAGTCAATAGAGACTATGTCGAGTCCTTGATTCACAAAATGCGTAATATCTTCATGAGTTTTGCCGTTGCCATTCCAGAGAATTCGCTTCATTCCGGCCATCTTCGACGCAAGAAGCTCGCCTCTAGATACGACGTCGGCACCGATTTCCTCCTCCGCCATAATCCTAAGAAGCGCGGGGTTATTGTTGGCCTTAAGGGCAAAGACTATTTCTGCATCGAGTCCCTCGAAAACGGTCTTCGCTTTCTTTATCCTCTTCCGTATCTTTTCAGCATCATATACGTATAGAGGTGTCCCAAACTCATTTGCGAGTTTCTGAAAATCAATCATTTCATCCTCCAAAGTCCAGTCGCTCGGTTATCTCGTCTATCTCTTCTTCAGTGATATTTAGAGCCGGAAGAAACCTTATGCTTCCCGCTGTGACATTGAGAAGAACCTTTCTTTCAAAGGCAAGACTCTTCACTCTTTCAGGGTTATCGGTCGAAACGCCAATCATTAGCCCCATGCCTCTCACATCTCTTGCCCAGGAAAGCCCTTTCAGGTTCTTCTTCAGATGCGCCCCACATATTCTAACACTTTCAAGAAGAGCCGAGTCCATTCTCCTCAAAACGGAGAGCCCTGCCGCGAGACTTACTGGATTTGGTGCAAATGTGGAGCCGTGATCTCCGGGCGAAAAGGGCGATACACTTCTGAAGACGGCCGCCCCCAAGGGTAGTCCTCCGCCTACAGCCTTTCCCAGTATTATTATGTCCGGGTCGACCGCGTAGTTCTGATAACCAAAATACTCCCCAGTTCTGCAGAGGCCGCTTTGGATTTCATCGGCTACAAGCAAGAAACCTCGCTCTCTTCTTAACTTCTCAATGGCTTGCAGGAGCTCGGGAGGGTATAAATGAACACCGCTGTTCCCCTGAATGGCCTCCACAAAGACTGCAGCGATTTCTTCAGACAATACGGCCTTTTCGAAATCCTGCACGCTCTTAGGGATGAAACGTACATCGGGAAGTAGCGGTTCAAAGGGTTTGCGAAGCCTTTCGCTGTGCGTTAGCGACAAGGCGCCCATAGTTCTTCCGTGGAAGTTGCCTTCGAATGAAATGAGCTTGCCCTTTCTAAGCCTTCGTACAGCTTTGATAGCGGCCTCTGTGGCTTCAGTTCCAGAATTGGCGAAGTAAACTTCGCCTTCGGAATTTGAAAAGTCCAGGATGCATTTGCTGAGAGAAACCGCATCTTCGTCGAGAAAATAATTCGAAGTGTGGGAAAAACGCTGAACTTTTGAAGTAACGGCTTCGACGGTCTTTCTATCCGTGTGCCCGAAAGCAAGAACCCCTATTCCGGCAAAAGTATCGAGAAACTCGCCACTATCCGTTTCGATTCTTATACCGTGCGCATTGCGGATCTTCACTGGAAATGGAGAATAAACGTTTGACAGCATCTCATCAACTCACAATTCGAACTCGTCGAGCAGGGCCTTCAAAGCCTTGCTGGCCTGGGATTTTGGAACTAATACAGAGATCTTTATCTCAGAAGTTGTCGTTGCTATTATTTTCACGCCTGACTTCTGAAGGGCTAGAAAGAACCGCGCGGCAACACCTGCGCTGGATCTCATACCTACCCCCACAGTGGAAATCTTTGCAACGTCCTCATCTAAAGTCAGCTCCCAGTTGTCTACATCGACCAGCACACTTTCTATCGTCCTCTTTATTGCAGCAGGGCTTGCCGAAAGGACAGTGAAGGCGAGATGAATATATCCATTGTCGTTCACTATTGATATCATGTCTACGTTGAAACTAGATCCGGCAACTGCCTGGAAGATCTTACTGACGATGTCCGTATTTCCGGGAAGTTTGTTAATTGCAATCTTCAACTGGTTCGTGTCTATAGTCGCTCCAGTCACTACAGGCTGTTCAAGCCATTCCGGTAGCCTGTTCACCACTCTAGTACCTCCTTCTTCACTGAATGAAGATAAACACAGGATTTCCACGTTATACTTCTTTGCAATTTCCACAGACCTCGAATGAAGAACCTTCGCACCAAGGGCTGCTAGCTCAAGCATCTCGTCATATGTTATATAATCAAGTCTTTTCGCATCCCTGTGAAACTTGGGATCGCAGGTGAAAACTCCTGCGACGTCGCTGAGTATTTCGCATTGAACACCGGCTTTGGCAGCAATTGCAACGGCCGAAGTGTCGGAACCTCCTCGCCCAAGCGTTGTTAGATTCCCTTCCGGGTCTACGCCCTGAAATCCTGTGACAACTATCACATCGTGATCCTCAAGCTCTGTATATATCTTATCGAGATTAAGGTCGGCGATTCTCGCGTTATCAAAATCCCCTACTGTAGAGATATCTAGCTGCATGGCATTCTGCGAGATTGATCTCACGCCCATCTGTATTAGAGTCATCGAAAGTAAGGCGGCCGAAACCTGTTCCCCGGTAGAAAGAAGCATCGCCAGTTCCCTGGGATCGGGATTTTCAGTTACGGATTCTGCTAGAGATATCAGCTCATTTGTCGTTTTTCCCATAGCGGAAACAACAACGATCACTTTCTCTCCTGTGTCCACCTTCTTCTTGATTCTTCTTGCAACGTTTCTTATTCTTTCGGCATCGGCTACAGATGAGCCTCCGTATTTTTGTACGATCATCTAGCTCTCCTGTATCTCACGTAGCTCTTTGACGAGATTCGTCTTACTTGCCGTCTTCTCGTCGAACCGCTTAACTACTTTTGCAGGCATTCCCACCGCAACAGAATAGGGTGGAATATCCTTTGTAACCACAGCACCGGCAGCTATTACGGAATGATCGCCAACTCTTACACCTTCAAGAATGACTGCGTTGGCCCCGACAAGCACGTTGTCTTCAATAACGACGGGAGTGGCGCTAGGCGGTTCGACCACTCCGGCAACAACGGCTCCAGCCCCAATATGGCAGTTGGCTCCGATAATCGCCCTTCCTCCGATTACGACGTTCATATCTATCATAGTGCCCGTACCGATTACAGCTCCTACATTCAGAACGGCACCCATCATAATGACCGCATTGTCGCCAATCTCTACGAGATCACGAATTATCGCTCCCGGTTCTATCCTTGCGTGGTATTTGGTCAGATCGGCCAGGGGAAGAGCCGAGTTCCGAGCTTCCACTTCGATGTAATGAGCGGAAATTCTCTCTGAATGTAGCTCTAGGATAGCTTTTATCTCTTTGAGATCGCCGAAGAGAATCCCGAAGTCCTTTCCACCGACAAATCGGACATTTTCATGTTTCAGACCTTTCAGATCACCGGATAAGTAACATACAGCTGGTGTCTTCTTCTTTGCGTCTCTTATCATCTTTATGATCATTTCTGCATCCATCTGATTACCTCCTCAAAGGAGTAAAAACCCTTCTCATGCTCCAGGCAGAATCGAGCTGCAGTCAGTGCGCCAATGGCGAAGACCTTTCTCGAGATCGCTCTGTGAGTTATTTCAATTACCTCACCTTCGTTTGCGAATACTATAGAATGATCCCCCGGAACTCCTCCTATTCTCAGCGAATGAATAGGAAGATCTCTCTCCGTAGCGTCTTTCAGCATCAAGGCTGTTCCTGAAGGTCTGTCCTTTTTCGCGCTGTGGTGGGTTTCAATTAACTCTGCCTCAAAGTCTTCCAGTAGCGGAGAAAACTCTCTGAGAATCATCTTTATGATATTTATACCTGTGGAGAAGTTATAGCTCTGAATTACAGGAACCTTCTCAGAAAGAGTTCTGAGACTCGTAAGGTCTGACTGACTAAGCGCGGTGGTACCGATTACTACACCTGCGCCGAACTGCGCGGCAAGTTCGATCGTAGTCTTAAGTACTTCGCGATTCGAAAAATCCACGATGACGTCCGGTTCGCCATGCCTGAAGATCCCTGTATCATTAACTTCTAGAACAAGATCATGCCCTTTGAAGACCTCGATAATCTCTTTTCCCATACGGCCAGTAGAACCGGTCAATCCGTATCTCACAGGACACCACTCTCCTGCAAAGCCTTCCTGACGACGTTTTGGTTTCCTTCTGAAAGCTCGTAAAGCGGTAGGCGAAGTTCGTTTCGACAGTAGTTCATAAGACTGAGCGCGTATTTCACAGGTATCGGATTAGACTCCACGAACAATGCCTTCATAAGAGGAAGGAGTTCCAAATGCTGCTCTCTAGCGGTATGAAGATCGCCCTTGAGAATCGAACGAATCATAGTAGATGTTTTCATCGGCGCAACGTTGGAGATTACCGAGATCACTCCGTCACCCCCGCTACAGCAAAGATGGAAGGCCTGGTCGTCGTTTCCGGACCAGACTTTGAAATCTGAATCCTTAGATTTCAAGGCGGAGATGAGATAATCGACCTGATACTGGTCGCCGCTCGCTTCTTTTACACCAACGATGTTATTGAACTCGAGACATCTGATCACGGTATTGGGCAGGATGTTTGCACCTGTTCTCCCAGGTACGTTGTAGATGATAACCGGTCCCTGTACGTGTGTCGCTACCTCTCCGAAGTGTCTGTAAAGGCCCTCTTGTGTTGGTTTATTGTAATAAGGTACAACAACAAGAACGCCATCGGCGCCATCGTCAAAGGCCTTCAGCGAGCTCTTAATTGTCTTGTCCGTCGAGTTCGTGCCTGTACCCACTATTACGGGGATTTTCCCGCCTGCCTCGTCCACAGCAATTCTTATCAGTCTGGTTCGTTCAGATTCGTCTATAGTTGGAGATTCTCCTGTCGTGCCGAGGACTATCAATGCCTCTATTCCATTCTCAAGCTGGAAACGAAGGAATCGCCTGAATGCGTCAAAATCAACCGCTCCGTCTTCAAAGGGCGTTATAACAGCAGTTCCAGTTCCTCTGAACATTTCTCCACACCTCCTCCAAGATAGGCGGATCCATGTCTGAATGATACGGTAAGGTTCCCGCCGTTTGCCTGTAGAGTGACTCTTTCACAGCCCGTCCTCCGATAGTAGACCCATGCTACTGAAGTTGCACCGGTTCCGCAGGCAGCTGTTTCGCCTTCGACACCCCGTTCGAAAGTCCGTATTCTGAGATTCCCTTCTGCCTTAACGGTGAATACGTTCAGATTTGCATCGTAAAGATGTCTCAGTGGCAGAAGAGCGTTCCAATCTATTTCGTCTGTTTCGCCTTCGATTACTAGATGCGGGACACCTACGACGACAATCTCTCCCCGATAGTCTTCCTCTTCAAAGTTACCTAGAAATTTGGGAGACGGCATTCGTACGCTGACCAGATCGTCCACTATACCAAAAACGGTACCGGCGTGAGAGGAGAATTCTACCGAATCACGTTCCTCTTTCTCGTGAATGAAATGGACGAAGGTCCTTGCCCCGTTGCCGCAGAAAGCGGCTCTCTTCCCATCGCAGTTGTAGTAGTCCATGAAATCTCTTTCGACGAAGATAGTTCCGTCTCTTCCGTTGACATACTTGAGAACAAGAAGGCGTTTCTCCAGATCGCTCAGTGTTCTCTCTCTAGAGTCGACTACAAGAAAGGTGTTTCCTGTTGCGGTGTAGTACGCTCCCTTCATCTTAAGCGCCTCCCATATGAGCTTTCATTATTCTGACAGCGTTTGTTGCCGCACCTACGCGAATGTTGTCCGCTATGTTCCAGAAAAGGAATCTGTTGGAGTCGAAAGCCCTCAGTCGTGATACATAGACTAAATCGGAACCGGCAACTTCGAGGGGAGTCAAATGATCTTCGCTGTAAACAACGTTCTGAGAGTGTTCGATCTCCCTCTTTAGACCGTCGACCGTGAAGGGCTCGATTGTTTCGACGAATATGGATTCCGAGTGGCCGTAAGCAACGGGAACTCGAACAGTCGTAGGCCAGACGGAAATTGAATTGTCACCGAAAATCTTTCTAGTTTCATTGACCATTTTCATCTCTTCTGTAGAAAAACCCGTTTCGAGCAAATCGCCTATTACAGGTACAACATTTCTATGTATCTGCCTGACGAATACGGATGGGAAAATCTCTCCGGATTCCTGCTTTTCGAGTTCGGCGACTCCTTTGTTGCCTGCGCCCGATACCGCCTGATATGTAGAGACGACTATTGTCTTTACTCCGTATTTCTTGTATATTCGGCCCAAAGAAAGAACCATCTGTATGGTAGAGCAGTTAGGGTTCGAAATGATTCCCTTGTAGCCCCTAACGAGAAAACCGTTGATTTCGGGAACAACGAGGGGAATCTCCGCATCGCTTCTGAAAGCAGAAGAATTGTCAATCACCAGAGCCCCTCTCTCTGCAGCTATTGGTGAATAATGTCTCGAGATTGACGCTCCAGCCGAGAAGAGTGCGTAATTGTAGCCGTTTTCAAAGGAGTCTTCACGAAGTTCGGCGACCTCCAAAGTCTTGTCTTTGAAAGTGAACTTCTTTCCCACACTTCTGCTGGAAGCGTAGAGATCGATCACTTCTGCTTGAATACTCTCTTCTTCGAGTTTTTTTAACATCATTCGGCCAACTTCCCCCGTTGCGCCGACTATTGCAATTCTCACTTGACCACCTCCTGAATAACAAAAAAGTGTTCCCGAAGAAAACGGGAACACTTCAATGGTTTGAAATAATCTCTTATTCCAACCCACCGGCTCTCCACGCATTCTTCGTGACAGTCATACAGGTATTTCCCGTATGCCCAGAAGTCGGTCGCTGGGGCTTCCGCCTTCTTCGGCACCCTCGCCTTTCGAACCGTCCCAATCCCCTGATGGACGTCTACTTTTCTCGGATGCTCCTCCGTTGGGTAACTTTCGATTGATTATATCACGCTAGTCTGGTGCTCCACTCCCATAATGAAAACATATCGTTAAGTGATCATCTCGTTTAAGTACAATGCGGCTTCAAGATCACGTTTTCTATCCGTCTTTGATTTAACATAGTGGAGACTTCTAGAACCCTCCAGTACCGCCTCCTCCTCCTCCACCGCCGGAGCCTCCTCCACTGAATCCCCCACCTCCACCTGAGCCTTTGCTTGAGGCGGAATATGCAGCTCTAGCAACACCTGCAAAAGAGCTTACAGCATAAGCTGTAAAGGGATAGTACATGTAAGGATGTCTACTTTGCTCTCTCCAGACATCTTCCGGAACAATCTTGTTCAAGTTATTTCTTACAGTATCGGCTATTCCCAGAGCGGTCGCATAGACGAGATACTCCTCCCAGAGGATGATCGACTCGGGCGGCTTTTCATTGAGTAGAGAGTAATCCTCGAGATAGTTCTTAAGCCCAAGCCACTTCAGATAGAAGAGTCTTCCTTCTCTTGTCCATCGACCAAACACATCCTTCGGCAGGACCATTACTATCCAGCTGAGGACCCAGATAGCACCAAAGAAGATGAGTGAGAAGATTCTAAAAGGCGCAAGATCTGCGCCTGAATAGAATGCAAGGAGAATAACACAGACTATCAACACAAGGAAGGAGTAACCTTTGGCGATTGCGTTTCCCTTCAGATCAATAAGATGCATTCCCTTGACTGTGTCGCTTACCTTGCTCTTATACTTCGAAAAATCGCTGGTGAAGATCCTTGCTTCCGATTGCTTCTTAGTGACAGTCTTCTTGACGGCAGAGAAATCGAATACGTCTCCAGCAGAGTACTTGTCCAAAAACTCGAGAAAAGCAGCTTCAGTCGGTTTCAGTTTTGAAACGTCGCGGTTCTTTATCACGATTCCCTCAACCTTGTCGCCTTTGCCCTTCTCAAAGTCGATGTACTCCCTTCGATAAAGTTCCATTATTGTAGATCCTATACCGTCGTTGTCTACCATACCGGCGAGGTTCTTGACTGCTGCGTTTATGACATCGGGCGCGTGTTGTGTTGGCAAATCGCGTTCATATTCGGCGTAATATCCAACATCGATTTCCCGGCCAAATTTCCTGTGAGCCATAATTAGCACAAAAGGTGTCAGCAAACCGATCGCGATCGGAATTATCCATTTTCCAAAGAGTATCTTTCGCCTGACTTCACTCTCTGCTCCGTCTATGAAATTCTTGTCGAAGGCTCCTCCAAGAGCAACATTTCTCATATTCATGGCCGTCGCTTGATCTTTAGGAACTACTGCTCTAAATTCAACATATGTCAATGGAGGGACATTTGCCGCTTTTAGCTCATAAGCATTTCCTTCTTTATTTACTTCAACAGCGGGATGGGTGTAGAATTCAAGGATCTCTAGATTGTCAGGGAAAACGATTCTGGCAGTGATTTCTTTGACCCAGCTTGCAGTATCTTCTCCCCAAATCTTTCTGAAAACCTGAGCGATATCAGTACCGACTTCGACTGCCCTTCTTACCGTGTACTTGTAAGTAACGCTTACTCTTTCTTCTCCCTTAACAGGGGATACCGCACCTGTGTTGTAAGGGACAAACCAAATCCTTACAGATCGAGCGTCCTGAGAGCCCATCGACTCGATGTACTTGATCTCTTTTCCCACTGCCGTTACTTCTATAGGGCCGTATTGACTTCCGGCCCTGTCGGCAGGCAGCTCTCGATAAATACCCCTATACGCTTTTTTGAAAACGTAGTCTATCGTCTCCGTAACCGTAAGAAGACCGTTTTCATCAATCTCCATAAGGACATTTGCCTTCTCGATTGAAGTGATTGACGAGAAAGTATCTGAAATACCACCGCTGAAAATGATGACAACGATCCCCCACGTAATCAAGCCAATAATTAAACCAATAATCACTCTCGTGATAATCTTCTTCACAAAAGGCCACCTCCCTGATTGGATTGTACACTATCGTACCCAAAATAATTGGAATGAGCCAGTCTGCTAACGCAGGCCATTCAGGCTTCGTCTCGCGAAAGACGAGACCATAGGAACCGGTCAGTCCCTATTTTCGCTCTAGTCTTCTCGTGAGTGAAGCGAACTCTCGGACATGCACTTTTTCGGCCTTACCAAGTGTGCGGAAACCAGCGAAAAGCGGCTCTTTGATGAGAGGCCCCGCAATGGACACCTGAACAGGAGAGTCCAAACAGGTACAT
>JAFGAP010000156.1 GCA_016933635.1 Kosmotogaceae bacterium | reverse complement strand
TTCAGACAATCAGTCCTTCATAGACAAGCTGCTATCCATACCGTTCATTGAAGAAGTATCGGTAAGGGGTTCAAGCCAAAGATTCGATAGAAACGAGTTCGTCTGCAAGCAGTTCGGGGAGATCATTAAGGCAAGATACAGTACAAGAGGCGGAACACTTTACATGGAGATCCGAACGACAGCTAGAAACCCATATGAACTCGAAAAAGCCGTTGAAGAGATAGAGAGATTTTTGAAATAGAAGGGAGGGAAGAAGTTGCAAAAATCAACTTTCGTTTGCAAAACTATAACCCCAATGCTTTCAAGAAGCATGTATTCGAAAACAGGAAAATCCTGGCGATTTGAACTTAGACCTCAAAGCGTCAAGGGAGTAATGCGTTTCTGGTTCAGGGCACTGGTTCCTTGTGTTATAGATTCCAATTGGCTGGATGGTTCGAAGAAGCCTTTTGCAGCTCTTCATTATCTGGAAGGGCTAATGTTCGGTTCACATGAAAAGAAGTCACCATTCTCACTGACTGTCTCCTATGGTGACGACATTGAAGAATCGGTCAACACTTTGGTGGAATCAAGTGACAGGTTTTTTCGCAATGCATTGTTTGGAACTTATGAGCTGAAAGGAGACAATCCTTCTTTTTCCTACATGATGCCAGATCAAAGTTTCACAATTAGGATCCGGTATTCGAGTTCAATCTTGTCGGTTCAAAAGACTGTTACTGATTCTCTTATGAGCCTCATAAGCAACTACTCAGGCTTTGGAGCAAAGGCAAGAGACGGCTTTGGCAGTTTTGCGATCAGTAAGGCCAAAGGAGTGGAAGAGGATTCTGTAGGCGAACAGTATTCGACTTCAAAATCACTTCTACTGAAGATGATCAGAGAACTGGATCCTGACGAAAGGAAGTTCCGACTCGTTAATGAAGAACCAAATTTGAACCCTTACGACTTTCCTACATTGGCCAGATCTAGAGAAATGAATTCCCTGATCAAATCGCGATCCTGGAAGGACATTATCGGAGCGCTTACTGGTCAGAGAACTAAGGACGGAGACCCAGTATCCAAGTATTCGAGATTGAAGCTTAATGAACTTAGAAAGTACGGTCAGCCGGGAGACAATCTTGAACCATTGAGGGCTGCTTATTTCGAAAGGACTGCACCTTCAAGAGAATTTGTGATGCGTACAAGCATAATGGGGTTACCTATTATCTATCAAAGATTCGGGGAATACCCTGGAACAACCGGAAAGGGGACGGCCACTATTTCGAACAGCGACAATGGTTCGGGTAGAAAAGCATCTCCGATATTCATATCTGTACACAAAGCATTGAACAACTCTTACTTTGCAAGAATTCTACTCATGGCAAGCAAGATATCTCCGGATAGAGACAACAATGACAGACCTGTGATTTATGCAATTGTAAAAGGCGAACCTTATCCAATACTCGGAAACGAAAACTTTGAAGAACTATGGAATTTTCTAGAGGGGGTTATCGAATGAACTGGGAAAAGAAGATAATTGCTCTTTTGCACGATCCCCTTTTCAAGGCGATGGACATCAAGGGTCATGAAAACCGCG
>JAFGAP010000155.1 GCA_016933635.1 Kosmotogaceae bacterium | reverse complement strand
TACAGAACCTTTCTTTTCGCGCCGTACGCTATTTCTCCGGCAATTGCCGGTACGTTGTGGACCTTCCTGCTAAATCCCGTTGTTGGCCATGTCAATTATTTGTTTATGAAGTTGTTTGGAATTCAGGTAGAGTGGCTTACCTCAAAGCCCTACGCCCTTTACGCCCTTATCTTTGCAACTGTCTGGAAGATACTCCCGTTCAACATGATTTTCTATATCGCAAGCATTCAGAATGTTTCCGCCGATCTTCTCGAAGCGGCTACACTTGATGGAGCGGGAGTAATGAAAAAAACGTGGAGAATCATATTTCCTTTGGTTTCACCAATTACCTTCTACCTGGTGATAATGAATATCGTGAGTACAATGTTTTCTTCATTCGCAATAGTGGATGTCATGACTAAAGGAGGCCCGGCCGGATATACTACGAACATGATATACAGACTTTATCTGGACGCTTTCACTTTTCAGAAGAAGGGACCTGCTTCGGCTCAGAGCGTAATAATGTTCATGATTATGGTAGTCGTGACTATCATCTACTTTGCCGTTGCAGAAAGGCGAGTTCACTACCAATGAGGTGCAGCCATGAAGAAGTCTACTAGGAAACTACTGAATACAGTGATTATTGAAGTCGTTCTGATTTCGATTTCATTCATTTTCATAATGCCGTTGATTCTTGCCATAACTATGAGTCTTCAGCCACCTCAAAGTGTCTTTTCTTTTCCCCCGAAGTTTTTCCCTACGGCCTTTCACATCCAGAATTACTTCGATGCTTTCAAGACAGTGCCTTTTGCTCGTCTACTTTTGAACAGCGCAATTGTTTCGCTTGCGATTACTCTAGGGAAACTAGTTACTGGAACACTTGCGGGATATGCCTTTTCGAATTTCAGATTTGCTGGAGGAGGGCTCGCATTTGGGTTTCTCTTTGCAACTCTATTCTTGCCTGCGGAGACGATAATGATCGTCCCCTTGTTCTCTTTGATGAATCGATTTGGATGGGTGAATACTTACTGGGCCCTTACAATACCTTTCATGGCGAGTGCAACAAACACTTTCTTGATGAGGCAGCAGTTTAAGACTATCCCCCTTTCTCTTGAGGATGCGGCAAGAATTGATGGAGCCGGACCGATCAAATACTTCCTGAAAATCCTCTTGCCTCTTTCAAAATCGGTAATTGCAGGTTCTGCTATCATAAACTTTGTTTATTCATGGAACATCTATCTCTGGCCGCTGATAGTGACCATGGAGGACAAGATGAAAACAGTGCAGATCGGAGTTAAGATGCTCATCGATGCGGAGTCGGCAAACAACTGGGGAATCATAATGGCCGGTACAATGGTGGCGGTGATTCCGACCCTTATAGTCTTCTTTCTTTTGCAGAACCTCTTTGTGAAAAGCCTTGTAGGAACAGGAATCAAGGAATAGTCTCACTTCTCGAAAGAAATCCTGGTTAGAATTGCTTGAGCAAACCTGCTTTGGAACATATAGAGTTTTGAGGAGAATTGCTTTTTGAAGTTTGCCTTCTGATGGAATACTAGACTGCATAACTTGAGTGTAAAGGCTGCTTACGTTTTATCTTTCAGAATCAATTTTCTTTTTCGTTCCTAACACCCATAAGATTTGAAATGGAATCATTAAGTATGAAGTATTTCGAAGCTTGTATCTGCTGTATAGAATCTTTGTAACCGTCCAAACAGCTGTATGGGACAATCTCTTTACCCGTGCTTCTCTCAACTGCTTCGCTGTTATCGAGAATCCCGTCGCTGGACATTATGAAGATCCTGTTATTGTCGATGAATGATCCTTCGGGAACGTAATGAGTGAATGCGGCAAATCCCGATGAAGAATTGAGAAGGTCTTGACCGAATAGTATTCCGTTTTTTTCTACGATCCCTATGAGATTAAGCAATGTGGGAAAGAAATCGATTTGACCACCTGCTGTGGAGTTCAGGACCTTGAGATTAGAATTGGGAATATGGAATAAGAGTGGAATGTTCATAGCCTCTACGAAATCGTACTCACAGGCGAGAAGCTCAGTCAATATATCTTTGTTTTCTTTGTTGAAAGGATAAAGGCCTGCGTGGTCTCCATAAAGAGCAATCAACGAGCGGTCGTAAATGCCAGCCTTCTTGAGTCCTTCAATGAACTCGCCTAAAGCAGCATCGGTATAGTGAACCGATTGAATGTAGTTCCCGAAAAGAGTGCCCTCATGTTCTGGAAGGAGATCGATTACTTTCAGTTCCTCAGGTATTTCATAAGGATTATGGCTTGTAAGCGTCACAATGAATGCGAAGAACGGCTCTTCAATTCCTTTTAGATGTCCGAGTGTCTGCTTGAAAAGGGAAGAATCGCTCAAACCAAAACCAATGATCTCATCGTTTTTCATATCCTCGAGACTGATGAAATCGTCAAATCCCAATGAAGGATAAATCTTCTCGCGATTCCAGAACCAACCATTATTACCGTGAAAGGCCACTGAAAAATAATCTTTGGATTTGAGAAGCGACGGCAAACTGTAAAAGCTATTCTCTTCTTGAGTTTGATAAACTGAAACATCGCCAAGCGCATGCATTGAATTGAGGATCACAAACTCGCAATCAGAGGTGTTTCCTGCTCCCACCTGTTGATAGATTTCATCGAAATAAATCGAATCACTAGAAACCAACCGGTTGAGATTAGGTGTTATCTCTTGGCCGTTGTAAACGAAGTTGACAAGAAAGTTCTGAAACGATTCAAGCTGAATGACAATGATGTTCCTGTTTTTCGCGACGGAGAAATATTTACCCCGTTCAGCCATTTTATTCACATAGCCGCTATAAGAAACTCTTTCGTCTATAGTCAACCCTCCATCTACTCCAGGAATTGCTCTTACGAGATCAAAAATATGGTAAGCAAAGACTCCATACCTGTTGAAGACAAAGTAAGACTGAAGGCTTTCCGAAGAAAATGGTATTAGAAGGCTTATGAGTAAGACAAAGGCAATAATTCTGTCCGGATAGGTTGGTTTCCTAATGGGTGATTTGTTTTGTCTAGAGAGCTTCTTTCTTAAGTACAAACCAAGCGGTATGAGATCGATTATGAAGACGAAACTTATGGGATAAAGAACATAGACAATACTTTCCGTTATTGCACCAACGTGACCGACATGCACAAGCTCTTTAACCGAAGGGAGAAAACCGAAGTACTGGAAGTATAGAAAATCTACAAAGAGTATGCATGAAACAATGCAATATAAGAGAAAAAACTTGCCTTTGAATACAATCCAGAACAAGAGTAATAGGAATGCCATCCATGCAATAGTCCCAAGCCACACAGATAGTCTTGCGAGTTCAGCGGCATAGCCGTAAAATACGAGTGATTTCAGTAGAATCAAGACGACAATTATGGTGATGCTTTTGGTTGTCCATTGATAGGAATTTTTCACATGAATCTCATCCTTGAATTTCAATATTCGAGCAACTAAATTATACTAACTGAGATCGTATCGTTCAATCGGTGGTTTTTCCTGTTGGCACAGTGTTGC
>JAFGAP010000017.1 GCA_016933635.1 Kosmotogaceae bacterium | reverse complement strand
TGCGCCGTAATAACCGACTTCCGATACCGGCACTCCGTCAATCGTGAGAATCAAATCGCCAGCCCTAAGGCCCACTCTTTCGGAAGGGCTTCCGGCCATCGGGGCCACCACTTCAAGACAGTCGAACTCAATGTTGTACTGAACCGTAGAACCTATTCCTCCATACTTGGAGGTAGTATCCAGTTCGTTTTCCTTAGTCTGAACCGGATCAAAGTACCATGCAAAGGGATCGTCGAGTCCACGCATCGTACCTGTTAAGGTCTCGTTGAGCACATCGTCATAATCAACTTTGTCGATATCATAGTAATTGCGATCTATATACGTAAGTATCTCAAAAACGGGGCTGAACTTCTCGAACATTTCATCGTCTGTCATCGATGAAAGCGCGCCCAGGAAGAAAACTCCAACTAGGACTGAAACAGCCACCAGTATCTTAAAGACTCTATTCTTTTCCATTCAACTTCCTCCCCTCTACTTTTATGCCAAAAACCAGGTATGTAGTATGACCGACCATTCTATCTTCAGGTCTGAATCTTTCGGGGTTTGTCTTATAGCTTCTGGCCAGTATCTCCCACACCTGGATATCAATGATTCCCAGTGTTCCAAGAATCGTTACAGTCTCCTGAACCTGATTAGCTGTCGGGCATAGAATACAGATCCTGCCACTTCTCTTTAGAATAGCTACTGCAGTCTCAAGAGAAGCGGAAGCTTCGGGAACATCCAGAAAGAAGGCGTCGGCTTTCTGACTCTCTTCGCATTTCGCAACATCCCCAGATACGAATTTCACCCTTTCTATGTGACCAAGATGGCGAACGTTCTTCTGCGCCTTTTCCAAGAAATCCTGTCTCTTCTCGTATGATACCACTTTGCCCGACTCACCTACCGCTCGAGAAAAGACCGAAGTCATTACACCCGTTCCCGTTCCGGCTTCATAAACAACATCACCCGGCTTAACGTCGAGGTATAGCATGATAAAAGCGACATCCTTTGGATATACTATCTGTGTTGATCTCTTCAAAGAGAAGATGCCGTCAATCATTGATGGTTTTATCAAGAAGGCATCCCGCAGCCCCAATCTGATCTTTTCTCCGAATTCTCTTCCCACAAGAGAATCCAGTATCAAGTTTCCATAATGTGTCTTCAGGACACTGCCTCTCTTGACCTCAGAGAAGTATTTCGCTTCTTCGTCTTCGAGCACAATCAGAACGCTGTCACCGTATTCAATCATCTAAACTCCTCTGAGTTTAATAATATTCTCGATTAGAGTGTCAAGCTCTTCAATCTGTCCCGACTCATTGGCCTCAATTACGCACTTCCTCGCATAACCTTTGACTATCATTTCCGATACTCTCGAAAGTGCAGAGTTGACGGCCGACACCTGAGTCAGAATATCACCACAGACTCTGTCATTTTCAACCATTTTCTGCAGCCCTCTAATCTGGCCCTCGATTCTTTTCAGTCTGTTCAAGACAGCTTTCCTTGTCTCTTCGTCTACTCCTTGCATAGTTTCACCTCATAAGGAACTGAACACACTGCCGCCAATGAATTCTTTGATAATGGAGGTTCTCGGAATGTCCTCGAGGTTCGTCATAGGAAGCAGATAATCGATGAACCTGAGAAGCCGCTTAGCTTCGAGATACTCTGGTACTGAATCATCAATTTGAACAAGTAGAGGCTCTGCAAAACCCTTTAACGCTGCCAGCTCATACACTATGGCAGAATTAAACATGACATCTGCCTCTTCCTGGAAGGGAAAGATATACTTATCCTCTCCTCTTCGGACACTTGACCACATACGTATCGTGTCCAGCGCCGAGTGTCCTCTCGATCTGTTGTCACGCACTATTCTGCGTAGCAATCTGACGTCCGTAGTAGGTATTCTGTTCAGACTGTCAAGGTTCATCTGCGTCAGGGCGCTGACATATATCTTGAACTTCCTGTGCCTTGGAACAGAACTGCTTAACAATTCATTGAGGCCATGAATTCCCTCTATGATCACCGGTTGACCCTCGGAGATTCTGATCGGTTTATCCTGAAAGCCACTTTTGCCAAGCTTGAAATCAAATCTGGGAAGCAAGATCTCTCTGCCATCTAAGAGCTGGGAAATCTGTTCGTTGAAGAAATTTATGTTAAGAGCATGAATCGATTCGAAATCGTAATTACCGTTCTCATCAAGCGGAGTTTTCTCTCTGTCGACGAAGTAATCGTCAATCGATATCTGTACAGGATTCATTCCGAGCACCTTGAGATGAAGCATCAGCCTCTTTGAAAAGGTTGTCTTTCCGGAACTTGAAGGGCCTGCTATAAGAATCAGACTGGGTTCCTTATGCTCAGCTATCCGGTCTGCGATTGCACCGATCTTCTTTTCATGGAGCGATTCCGTGATATTCACTATCTCTCGAATCTCTCTTGGACCTTTACTTATTATTTCGTTCATCTCTCCAACGGTCTTCACTCCGAGGATCTCGCCCCATCTTTCATGTTCGAGGAAGATGGCAGAAATCTTTGGCTGATCGACGAATTTCGGTAGTCTGTCAGGCTGTTTTGCATCGGGTAGGTTCAGTATGAAATAATCTCCATAGGGAATTAGAGAGAAATTCAGTATGGCGCCGGTCGAGTAAGGCATATAACCGTAGAAGTAGTTCATGAATCCCTTACATCTGTAGATATTGACTGTCGATTTCTTTCTGTATTTGAAGAGCAGAGCTTTGTCTCTCTGCCCATCTTCATTGAATAGCCTTATTGCCTCGAATTTCCCCAGCGTGGCCTTTTCGAAAACTATGTCCTTTTTGACTAACTCCTTCATTCTCTCTTCGATTCTGAGGAGATTCTCGGAAGTGCTTTCTACTCCCTCAATATTACAGACTAGCCCGGTTCCTCTTGAGTGGTGCACATTCAACTGTACCGAACCGAACAACTCTCTAATTGCAATGAAGAGTATGAACAGAGTTCCCCTCGTATAGATCCTTATTCCATCGAGTGAAAGGAGATCAACGAATTCCACTTCCTCTTCGCCGTTTACATTTCTACAAAGCTCTATTAAAGAGTTTCCGGATTTAGCAGCCATTATTGGAGCTTTGTGGAAGCCGTCGCACATTTTCGAAAGTTCAAAGAAGGAAGTCTCTCTTGCCACATGGATCTTCTTGCCCAATTCTTTCACAAAAATCTCGTGGTCAGCCATAGAATCACTCCAAATCATTGACACCACAAATCGTCGATGTTAGAATCTATTTGCTGTGGGGCGTAGCCAAGTTGGTAAGGCATCAGATTTTGGCTCTGACATCCGTAGGTTCGAATCCT
>JAFGAP010000154.1 GCA_016933635.1 Kosmotogaceae bacterium | reverse complement strand
CTGGAGGGATAGATGTCAAAGATTTATTTCTTGCGCCATGGACAGAGTCAATCAAATGTTGAAAACCGATTTGCGAATGGAAACGATGGTTATCCTCTGACTGATCAGGGGAGGAGACAGGCGGAAAAGGCATCTGCATTTCTGCGTTCCAGAGCGATTCGGAAGGTTTACACTTCACCGATTCACAGAGCAGTTCAGACCGCAGAGATTGTCTGCTCAAACTGGGGACTCACGCCAGTTGTGATAGATGAAATCAGAGAATTCTCCGTAGGCATCTTCGAAGGAAAGAAAATTGCCGGACAGGCCAGGGAGTTGTATGTTGATCTGAAAGAGAAATGGGCCGGCGGGGAAATGGACACAAGAATCTCGGGAGGCGAAAGCCACCGCGAGATAATCGACAGGCTTTGGAAAGGTATTGAATATGCGCTGGAAGAGGATTCTGGAGAGCCGGTTCTAATGGTCAGCCATGGCGGCCTCCTCTCAATGGCTCTTCCATATATGTGCGATAACCTGGATCTCACCACCTTTTACGAGCAAGAAGGAGTCTTCATTAGAAATTGCTCGGTTACCTCGGTAGAAGCTCGAAAGGAGAACTCGAGAATCTCTCTCAGCCTTCTAGAATGGGCGGACGACTCTTATCTTGATGTTGCTGAAAGGAGTTATTAGCGTTCAGAATTTGATCGGGATGATTTCCGGGCTTTCAGTGAATGGGCAGGAAGAAAAGCTCTCATCAACCAAGTCGGGTTGCGGTTCTTAGAATATGAAGCCTTCTTCAATCACTTTCAGGCAGTGGTTGACAACTTCGGGCTCATAGAGTTTGCCGGAATTACTTCTGATTTCTTCAAGAGCGGCCTCAAGTCCTAGCGCTGCCCTGTACGGACGGTGTGAAGACATAGCTTCAACGACATCTGCCACGGCAATGATTTTGGCTTCAAGAAAGATATCTCCATCTTTGATACCCTTTGGATAGCCCGAACCATCCAGTCTCTCATGATGTTGAAGAATAATCTGCGCAATTGGTTTGTCAAACTCTACGTCTTTTAGTATCTCATATCCGCTTTCAGCATGACTCCTTATCAAACCAAGTTCTAAGCTGCTCAGGTTTCCTGTCTTCACGAGGATCTCTCCTGGAACGAACAGTTTGCCTATATCATGGAGCAGAGCGGCTATCTCGACAGTCTCTATCTGTTTCTCGGAGAGACCAATACTGACAGCTATCTTCTTTGACAGCAAGGATACTCTCCGTTGATGATCGTGGGTATATGGATCTTTCATCTCCACTGATCTGGACATGAGCATAATCAGGTCATCTCTGCTTCGTTTCAATGCAATTTCGTGTTCCTTTCTCTCGTCCGTATCGAAATGGGTTCCGACAACAATCATAGGACTTCCGTCGGATGCTCTCCTAATCACCTTTCCGCGGCTCAAGATCCAGCGCCACCCTCCATTCTTGGCCTTTAACCTAAATTCGATCGAAAAGCCGGCCTCCGAGCCATTTATTCCTGCCAACTCTTTGCGCAAACATGACTCACGATCATCGGGGTGCAGCATGGACTTCCATTGCTCCAGAGACATACGAAGTTCGTTCGGAACGTATCCTAGCATTTCAAATGCACGATTTGACCACTCGACTTCACCGGTATTAACGTTCCATCGCCATATACCATCACTGACACTCTCAACGAGAGCGCGTAGTTCTCTATCTTTCTCTGCTCTCCCAGTTATGTCTTCGGAGACTTCCATTACTCCGGCAAGTTCGCCCAGTTTGTCGATGATCGGATAAGCCCTTATCGACCACTGGACCCCATTTACTACGACTTCTCGGGAACAGCTTTTCATGCTTGTCATCGCTTCCTCGACTGGGCACTCTGCGTGCGGCAATTTGCAGCTCATCACTTCACAACGCAGCTTGCCAAGCGCGTAATCTACTGATTTGTTGATCCTTTGAAGTGCAGAATTGTTCGCCCATAAGATCCGCAAGTCACTGTCGAGAAGAAGGACTGACTCGGCGACATTCTGTAATATCAGCTCCATTTGAGATACATTCAAATCTCCCATCTTCTCAATCCTCACAGACGAAGACATCTCATCTCGTCCTAAGTAATTTTGCATATCTCTCACCCCTTGTCTACTGTTCTTAAGCCAGCCTCGATGAGGAAACTCATTTCAATCTATTGGACGACTCAGCGGATAACTCCCTTGGGCAGATAGAAGCATTCGCGGATACTCACTAAATCAAAGAAAGTTCGACTTCAAGTCAATTAGCTCCGAAAGAAATTCCTCCGACTGGAAACTCACTGTCTTCTCGACAGACATGTCCGCAATGGAACCTGTTGCTTCAGTGTGCAAACTTCTTCTTCTCGCTTACTCGAAATTCTATCGCATATCCACCATAATGTGTCATAAAATTAAATCATTTGATGCTATCAGATAGCTAATGCAATCTTGTGCCAAATCATAATAACACAAGAACACGAGTTTAATATGATGTTTCTTCCGCTCTGTCATCATCGAGCAAATTCCGGCGATACACCCGGGCCCCGTTAGTGGAACGGCGAGTGAGCAAGTAAAGATAAGAAGAACGCAAGAAGGCAGGAATCTGGGAGAATGGTGCTCTTTGGAGTGCATTCATCAAGATATTGTGCGGCACTCCTGATCCGCAGATGAAATCATGATGTTGAGTTCATGCAATGACTGGTATTTCGATTGTCTCTAGTAGGAATCTTTTGCGGGAAGAAAAGGATCTTCCGTTTTCTCGACCTTTGAGAAGTCGAGGCCCCCGTCAATAAGATCCTTGAGCATTGCAAACACATAGTCGTCCAGAATGCCGTGTGTTACCTGTCTCTCGATTACATTTAGAGCCTCTGTGATTGACATGCCCTTCCTGTAAGGTCTATCTTCGGTCAGTGCGACGAAAACGTCTGCAAGCATTATGATCCTGGATTCAATCCCGAGCTCAGCCGCTTTTTTGCCCCATGGATAACCGCTTCCGTCAAGTCTTTCGTGATGATCGACACCCCACCATAAGAGTCTGTATCTCTCAAGAGCCTCGCGTCCTCCTACAATGAGATAGGAGTCGAAGACATGCCTCTGCATAATGTATTGTTCTTCATTAGTGAGCTTGCCGGGTTTCTCGAGAATAGAAATCGGTGTTGCCATCTTTCCTAGGTCGTGAATCTTTGCGGAAAAAAAGACTTCCATCATTCTCTCTTCTCCAAGATGGGCCTTCTCGGCCAATAGCTTGGAGAGATATGCTATTCTCTCAGTGTGATTTGTTGTGAACCTGCTCTTCACATCGACTATGTACATGAGGATATTTCCAAATGATTGAAAATCCGAATTGTCAATCTGCTTTTCTTCCAGGTCACCGCTGAATTCGCTGAAGAGCGCATCGTTATCTGAGCAAGAGTACCAGAAGCCAAGTCCACCGGAGAGCGATTCGAACGCCTGTTTTGCCGATTCAAGATATTCCTCGGAGCACTGTATCTCTTTACTAATGCTCTTCACTGTCTCATTACTGGAACTCCTTGTTAGGAGAGAAGCGCTTACAAAATCCGCGAGGTGAATTATTCCAGCCATCACATCGTGCTCTTCTGAATGGTCTAGAAGCTGTCGCTGATAGTGATGCTTCTCTATCACATCTGAGAAATCGGCAACATCACGTATATGACTCACAATTCTGGCCCCAAACACGGAGTGATTGTCAGAGGCTGTATCCAGGGATATCCAGTCGTCCAGAGTTGCGTGCTCAACTCCGTAAGCTTCCTGAATTCGATTGACCACTGTCGGATTCAGCAACCCGATATCGTGCAGAAAGCCTAACGTATTCATCTTCGAGGGTTCCAGTCCCATCAGGTTACCAATACTCTTGGCAATATAAGCGACTTGCAGAGAGTGAGATTCTATCTTGGCGACTTTCGACAGAAGCCTGAGCAAGAGAAGATACATTTCTTTGGTAGTGAATTTCATCTCGAAACACCTCCAGCCAAACGCAGAGCGAGAAATCACAGAGCAATGAAACCAATTTCCTATCGCAATTATATATCATTCTTCAACTCTATCTGCAATCCTCAGTTAAAGCCAACTAGAGTAGATAATGATAGATGGGACGCCGAATGTGCTATTATCGGGGTAGTTGTTGGTTTGAAGAGGAAGTTTTCTGATTCGTGATTATTTCTTATTGACTAAGGGGAAGATAGCTGTACGGATTGCGGCCACAAATGATGGGAGGCGTGGCCGTGAGGAACTTGCTTTTGGTAACTCCGCTTATCTTGCTTCTTGTAAGCACTTCTTTTGGTCTTACAGCAGTTGCTGAGAACGGGAAGAGAGTTAATTTGGGATTTGTCTAGCTCTTTGTTGGCTGTAGGAGTCTTTCTTGATTTGCTGAGTTAGCTTATGCGAGAGTCTGACTCAGAGAGGCAAGAAGTAATTGAGTACCAAAAGAAAGAACGAAGGAGATGATAATATGAAGTGCCCGCATTGCGGAATAGCGGTACATGAGCCTGAAGAGCGACTTCTTCTCAAAGACGCAAACGGATCAGATGCAACAGCGGCTGGTTATTCGGATGACAAGAATTACCTGATGGAGTATAAAGCCTTCAGCTGCCCTGAGTGTGGTAAGTTTATTGTGAAGCTGTACCTAATGACTTTCGCCGGTCGTTCAAATTATCTTAGTGAGGTTGTTGAAGAGGTTATTGGATATCCTAACCTTCCTTTTGAGAACATGTTGCTTCGCGCGGCAAACGATTATCAGACTGATTACATAGAAGCAAGAAATGCGCTTTCAGTAAGTGAGAAAGCATCCGCCGTTCTAAGCAGGCAAGCAATCAGAAGAATCATAAGAAGCAAGACCAGTTATGACCACGACAATCTGTATAAAGGGCTTGAGAAATTTGCAGGAGAAGGATACTTGCCGTCAGACCTATCAGAGCTTTTACAGTTTGCTAGTAGATGGTCTCATAAAGTCGACGAGGCTATTGATAGGCAAGAAGAGTATGTCGCGATGCCTCCTTCGCCAGGTGAAGCGCAGTGGCTCTTAAGCGTTTTCGAAGCACTTATTGAATACTATTTCATCCGGCCTAAGCTTAATGAGACAAGGATCAGAAGAATAGAATCATCAATCGAATACAAAAAGAAATGCAACGACTATTAGTCTTACAGCCATTGCAGAATTGAATTAAATCATTTCGCTGTGGCAGGTGATGCGTGTGTATAATGGCATTCGGATGTGGAACCCCAGCTGATAGCACAATTATTATCCAAAAGATTGTTCTCCGAAAGCTAATCCGTCTTCTTGACACAGGAACTCTTGACTCTGGCTATAGGTATCCCTGGCACTTCTCCGGGTTTCTCCCGCAAAGCGCATTCTCAAGTTCAGGAAGGATCTCTATCAGCGCAGAGACTACGCGCTGATCAAGAGGCATTTCAGTCATCATGTTCACCGCTTGAG
>JAFGAP010000153.1 GCA_016933635.1 Kosmotogaceae bacterium | reverse complement strand
GTATCCCATGAGCAACGATGCGCTATTGGGAGGGTTCATAAAGAGATGTGCAGCCGCTCTGCAGAGCAAAGTCATTCAAGATAAGGAGTCGATTTTCATTGGTCTTGTTGATGAGTCATCGCCTTCAGAACCGAGATACTTTTGGCACGGGTGGGGCTCAAGACAGCTAGAAGCGTTGGCAGTGGCCGGAGAGATTCTAGAAGATGACAGCCTTATTGAAATCTCGGCAGAATCATTCAAGCGAAACTCTATTCTCCTAATCAATGCTGGGCCACTATACTCGATTTCGGGTTATTTGCAACTATTCCCGCAGATTGCCTATGCAGCTGAATCGGCAATTTCAGCGGGCTTCAGCCTATATAAGTTAACTGGTGATGGGGATATCGCTACTATAACGGCCCTTCTTGGGAGTTGGTTCCTAGGAGTCAACAAGTTGAGTCAGTCAATGATAGGAGAGAACGGGGAGGGATTTGATGGACTTGAGTTCTCACACGTGAACAGAAATGCTGGAGCGGAATCAACAATTTCCATGCTTCTTTCTCTGGAAAGAATCAGAAGACTTCCCGAAGAGTATGGAGATCTGTTCTCAGCAGGGATAGAGGTTCTCACCCCGGTAGTGGTTTTGGAAGCTGAATCTATGAGGGCAGGCCTTTCAGAATCGGAAATAATACAGAGTACGGGAGTCTCAGGAAATGCATTGACCAAGATTTCTGGAGCATTCAGTCTACGTCTACCTGTCACCCTCGCAGAGACATCGTATTCAGTGTTTGCGGCCGTAAACGAATCAAGAACGAATGAAGTGGTCTTCACCTTGAGACTGGGAGAATCAAAGTCGGAAAGGACGGTAAAGATAGAAGAGAAAACAGTACAGAAGCTGGGAGTCCTTAAGGGAAATGGAAAAGAGACAACGCTTACGGTCGGAGGAAAACCGAGCGAAGGAAGCTTTGATCTCGATCAGATCATTCTGGTACCAGATATCGTTGCAGTATATCTTGTTGAAGAAGACGCATCGATTGTTTTCAATTTCAAGGGATGCAGTGATTTTGACTATGGAGTATCCGTAATCGATGGTAAGGTCTTTGAGAGAGAAAAGAGAATCGTACAAGTACCGGTGCTTTCCGTAAGCCTTATTGAAATGAATGGCTTTGTCCATCTAGATCTGCTCGAGTATTTCGATAACAATGGAATTGCTGCCTCTGACGAAAGGAAAACGGCAAACTTCGATAATCCTCAAGGACTATTCGGAGCTTCTTACATATCCTCGGAGCTCGAAAAAGTTATGGATTCCGGTTCTCTTGCTGTGGAAGACACCGAATTCATGGTTAATGTGGACGGAAACGACAACTTCAGGCTTACAGGACAAGCGCTGACATTTTCGGCAGAAATATTCGACAAAATCTGCATTTTGGGTGCGGCGAATCACGGTGATTACACAGGTGAAGCTCTTCTAATTTACGAAGATGGCTCCCAACAAGTGATTCCGTTGTCCTTTTCTGACTGGTGTGGAGGAGCATCTACTGGAGAGAAGATCGCCTTCGAGTTTTCAGGTAGATATGACAATACAGGCAACACGGAGAGAATAAAATGTATGTTGTATTACCGTTGCAACGATCTTCTTGAGAAGCCTTTGAAGGGAATAGTATTACCTCAAATGCCAAATGTACATGTTTTCGCAATTTCCCTCTCTAGAGGTGGTTACGGCTCTCAGGAAAAGTAACTGCTGATTGAAGAACAGAAATTCAGATGTAGTAGGTCGATTGTGTGATGAGAGTTTAGACCCTATAAAAACCAAATCCCGATATAAATCCGGCGTGACCGAGGTTTCTACGGAAAAACAAAGTGAAGAACTTCCGAAAAATCGCGGCGGGGTTAAGATGCATAGATCTTTGAAAAGCCACTACTGGGATTACTTCCTAAGTAGTACTGATAATCTTGAATGTGGCAGCCACTCCAGTTCACCAGACCCTAGACCCAAGACGCTAAACCCGCTATTAATTTCGTCGTCATCTGAAATTGCCTCGGCATCCAGTTCTTTTTGTGAGATCAACCGGTAAAGATCATTTTCTAGAGCTTCGCTACGAGAATATGAAAAGAGAAGCCAGTCACATCCATTGGGAAAGGGAAACATCAGTCCCTGTTTTTGTTCTATCCGCTCCCTCGATCTTTTGCTTTTTCTTACAACTCACAACTTGCAACTTGGAACTTGCATCTGCAATTGTCTCTCGTCTTCGAGAACGGAGGACGGTCAACGTCGAACCAGTTTCTTTGCTCTTTCCAACACCCTATCTGCAACTCCGACCCCGGCTTTTTCGAAAACATGAAACTGATCCTTTATTCTTTCAGACCATCACCACCATGTGCCACCACGAAGCCAGATGCCAAACCTTGACACTGTATCTGGCCAATGATAGAATCTACTATACGGATGCGTAGCTCAGCGGAAGAGCGCTTCCTTCACACGGAAGAGGCCACAGGTTCAATCCCTGTCGCATCCACCAGAAAAGATGAGGGAGTCAGTTGGACTCCTTTTTCGTTTTCCTTCGTGTTCTCTTTGGCTTTTCTTGCTTCTTAGCGAACTTGATCTCATATGAGGTCGGAATAGGCCACGTAAAGCCCACCGAGATTTCTCTTTTCAGAGATTTGGCAAGGTTCTTCTGGTTTTCGGGAGTAAGGATTCCCGACATGTTCTGATAAACTTGAACGGCTGCCGAGCTGATAGTTTCATCTTCAAACCCTCTCGCGAGGTCCTTCAGCAACCTCTGATAAACTGCTCTCGGAGACTCGATTCTCCCCGTTCCCTTGCAAATCGGGCAAGAAGAGTATAACTTGGATCCAATGGCTGCCGACGATCTCTTTCTTGTCATTTCGAGAAGCCCCAGCCTTGTGAATCCCATTATCATTGTCCTGGCCTTGTCTTTCTTGAATTCACCTGTGAGACTGGAGATGATCTTCTGCCGATCCTCATCGCTCTTCATGTCTATGAAGTCGATTACAACGATTCCGCCTATGTTTCTGAGTTTGAGCTGTCTTGCGATTTCGGAAGCTGCCTCCAGGTTTGAATTTAGAGAGGTTTCAGATACATCGTTACCGGAAACATTGCTTGCCGAATTAACGTCGATTACAGTCATGGCTTCAGTTCTGTCTATATAGATGTTTCCTCCGCCAGGCAGAGAGACCATTCTAGTATAAAGGATCTTCATCTTTTCGTACACTTCTTCGCTAGCGAAGGCATCGCCCTCGACATATCTTACGACTGGCTTGAAGCCTGATTTGAACTTACTGATTCCGGCAACTACATCGTGCCAAAGCTCTTCCGAGTCAACCACTATTTCTTTCGTGTTTTCAGTAAGTCTCTCTCTAAGAATGTACTCTACAAAGGATGGTTCTTCGTAAAGGATCTTAGGCTTTCTGCTTCTCCTAAACGTTTCGCTTATCTGGTTCCAATTGCTTCGCAGGCTCTCAAGCTCTTCCCTTATTGTTTCGTCGCCAACACCGAAAGCGGCGGTGCGGAATATCACTCCTTCTTTGTTTTCTAAAGTGGACTTCGCAACCGCGGTAAGCCTTTGCCTTTCTTGCTGGTCGGTAATCTTCTTCGAAATCCCGATATGTTTTGAAAAGGGAGTGTACACCAGACTCCTACCAGGGATGCTAACCTTCAGAGTTATTTGTGGCCCCTTCGAGCCGATAGGATCCTTGCTGACCTGCACGAGAACCTTGTTGTTCTTTTC
The DNA here is from genome assembly GCA_016933635.1 of Kosmotogaceae bacterium. Taxonomy (GTDB): domain Bacteria; phylum Thermotogota; class Thermotogae; order Petrotogales; family Kosmotogaceae; genus Mesotoga. The sequence goes on along the minus strand of JAFGAP010000153.1, from coordinate 929 downwards.
GAGTTTTGGCTGTCCCGACGCATCCTTGAATCTTAGAAAAGCATTTCTTCCAATTCCAATATTTACAAAAGCCGCTTCCAGACTGGGAACAACATTCTCTATCTTTCCCAGATAGATGTTTCCAGTGACGCTTTCGCTGTCCATATCTTCAAAAAATATCTCTTCGAGTTGATCACCGTCAAGCGAAGCGATTCTGACCTCATCTTCAATTCGACTGAAGACTATAGTCTGCGTTCTGTTATTCTGTATTCTTGCCACCGTCCTTTCATTTCTATAGACAGAACTAGATTTCAGTTTTTATACAACCAGTATATCTCATCGAATAACAAAAAAAGCGGGCCACCTTCAGGTGGCCTTCCGCTATTCATTCATTTCAATTATTCCTATGGATCCATTCTTTCTGGTATAGAGAACATTCACTTCATCTGTGTCGATATTCCTGTAGACGAAAAAAGTGTGGCCTAACATCTCCATTTGAAGCACGGCCTCTTCCTCGGTCATAGGTTTGATAGTGAACTTTTTGCGTCTTGTTACCATTGTGGAGTGGTCTTCCTCAAACTTGGAGGGAATTGAATCGAGGTTTTCCTTAAGGCCGTTTTTGTGTTTGTAGCGAGTTCGCTCCTTGAACCTCTTAATCCTTCTCTCAAAGGCATCCGATGATGAATCAACGACTGTATAGAAATCACTGCCCTTCTCCTCAACACGAACCATGACGCCTGGCAGGTGGGCGGTCGCTTCGATCTTGTAGAAAGCTCTTTCCTTCGAGAGCCTGAGATCCATCGAAATTAGCTTCTCCTCGTTGACAACTTTCGACACTTTCGAGAACCTCTTGTCGATGTAGTCTTTCATGGAGTCTGTTACAGTTACGTCTTTAGAGTAGATGTTGTAATCCATGATAACCCTCCTCTCGCGTGATGTGACTCAAGTTG
>JAFGAP010000152.1 GCA_016933635.1 Kosmotogaceae bacterium | reverse complement strand
TGTCGGAATGACGGCATTTGACGTTTCTTTACTTTAGCTTGCAACTTGGAACTGAGAACTTGCAACTGATCTTTGAGCGTGCAGCGGCTCTTCCGAAGGACGGTTCCTGGTGCAGCATGACGGAATCCCGGACGAAGAACCAAGAACCTAGACGCTAAGGATGATCAGTGTTTCATCCCGCATGTTTTGCTCCGAAGAAAGCAGTCCATACTCTATTTTTCCAGATCTTCTTCAGTCTCGACCCTGTTGCGACCTTTTCGCTTTGCTTTGTAAAGCGCCCTGTCTGCCCTGGCGTATGCCTTTCTGTAAGCGTCATCTTCACACTTCAGAGAAGCAACTCCGAAGCTGGCCTCAACATTTATCAAGGAGCCATCTACGGAAAACTCAGTATTCTCAACTATAGATCTGATCTTCTCCGCTACAGTTTTGGCCTTGCCGATATGAGTCTGTGGGAGCAAGATCATGAACTCCTCGCCGCCCCATCTACATGTTTTGTCCACCTCGCGAAGATTCGCCGTCAAGAGCTGCGCAATCTCCTGAAGTATTCTATCGCCTGTAGGGTGGCCAAATTCATCGTTAGTCTCCTTGAAGTTGTCGAGATCCATGAGAATCACGCTTGCCCAGTTCTCATATCTACAGATCAGTTTGTGTTCTTCTTCGACTAGCTCCAGCCATTTCCTTCGATTGTAAAGACCTGTTAGTGCATCAAGGTAGGCAAGTCTTTGAAGCTCTCTGTTCTTCTCCTCAAGTTCTTCTTGTTGTCTCTCTATTTCCATTTCCTGCTCGATATTCTTCCTGTTTGTGTTCCATATGATGAATGAAAGAGACATTCCGAACAAAGCAAAACCAGTGCCGTTTATCCTGTTTGTAAGGACTATGGCCCTATCATCCTGAAAGATACCTATAGAAAAACAAAAAGCGACCGAGATGATCCCGAAAAGAATAGCCGACGACATCGGACGTAAAATAAATACGGCCCCCAAACCTATACACAAGAGTATGAACGGTGTGATATTTGTGGTAACTAACTGATCGATAGTCGCCAGAGCAATTAGCATTGAGGACATCAAGCCTATAACCGTATATTGAAAGAGTGTACGGAGAAAACCTCTCCTGGAGTTAATCCTGAACTTGACCCAGAAAAAGGCTATTGCAAGCTGAGCCAGAGCCATAACACCGTGAACCGTCATTATTCCGGTTCGCCAAAC
>JAFGAP010000151.1 GCA_016933635.1 Kosmotogaceae bacterium | reverse complement strand
GAAGCGTACGGGATCGCAGATATCGTGACATATCCGACCGTATTCGAGGGCTGGGGCAACCAGCTTCTGGAGGCGCTTGTGTACAAGAAGCCGCTCGCCCTCTTCAGATACAGTGTATTCAAGAGCGATATACAGAACAGCGGGATCTCTTTCGTCGATCTGGGAGATAGATATATCTACACCGACGGACTGGCCGAAATACCGGAGCAGGCTATCCGCAGCGCCGTTAAAGAGATCGCCGAACTCCTCTTCGACGAAAAGAAATATGAAGAAGCCGCAGAGAAAAACTTCCAGATAGGAAGAGAGAAGTTCAGTCTGGAAACGCTGGGAGACATAGTCAATAGATTGATAGCAGATATGTTCTAGCCGGGTGATCAGATAAACGCAAATCTAAGTTCCTAATTGCCGAAGCAGGCTACTTTCTCGAGTTTGTAGCTGGTTCTGCCCAGGCCGATTTTTTCGGCGTGTTCAAGCTGGTGGCGCCAGGTGATTCCGGGATGGGCCTTTTCGAAGGGGTCGTATCCGAGCCTTCCTATCACCAGATCTATGCAGGCCTTGTCAACCGCTACGGGATCTCTGCCCGCCACTATGCCGATATCTTCCACGACTGGAGGCCTGTTTATGTGCCAGCAGTCGCAGTCTGGCGATACGTTGTTTATGAAGGAGATATATAAAGCATTCTTTCCCTTTGAAGCCGCCAAAGCGTACTCGGCGATTTTCTTGCTCAAAGATTCCGGCGTGCCTCCGGCACCTGCACTCATCGCGCCATAATTGCACATGGCTATGCACTGTCCGCATCCGATACAAACATCATAATCTATTCTTGCGACCCTATCGACAGTAATAGCTCCCGTAGGGCAGTTCTTTTCGCACATCCCGCAGGCTACGCAGTTCTTCTCCCTTACCACTGGTTTCGACTCCGAATGCTGCTCCATTTTCCCCGCCCTCGACGCCGAGCCCATTCCGACGTTCTTCAGAGCGCCTCCAAAGCCCGTCTGTTCGTGCCCTTTGAAGTGGCTGACCACTACAAGCGAGTCGGCGAGAGCTATGGCCGATGCGATCTTCGCCTTCTTTATGTAATCTCCCTCAATCTCCACATCTATTTCGTCCGAGCCTCTCAAGCCGTCGGCTATTACTACGGGAACGCCCACCGACTCCATTGTGAATCCATTCAGGGAGGCGGTCGCGATATGATCGACAGCATTTGCTCTGCTCCCCTTGTAAAGAGTGTTTGCATCAGTAAGGAAAGGAACTGCCCCCAGCTTCTTGATCTGATCGGCGATCACCCTCAGATAGTTCGGCCGGATGTAGGCGAGGTTTCCGTACTCCCCGAAGTGAAGCTTGATGGCAACCAGTTTATCCTTCTGGACCACATCTTCAAGGCCGGCTCTCTTAAGTAAGGCCTCGACTTTTTTCAGAAGTCCCATTTCGGGAGTCGTCTCCATGTTTGTAAAGAAGACCTTGCTCATACTGTTCCCCTCTCTTTCCAAAGGATTTCCGCTTAGGATCGCTCCACTGCTCAGATTTTCGAACATCCCAGTAATAACAGGGTTTCTGACAGTAGAGACAATAATCTCTATGTTATCATATCGAAAAGTTCCTTTACTTCTTGAAAACGGGTGATCCCTGCTGTCTGCGGTTCAAAGTTCTTCAGTGGACTGATCATAACGTGTTTTGTCGCATTCTGGCAGATTTTTCTGGGATCATTTCCCTTGGGAAATTTAAGGCATGGACGGCCTTTTAAAGACCAGAGTGTAGGCGAGAAGCCTTCTGTTGCAGTCGCTGCTCCTCACTCCCAGAGCTTACGGTAAATCCTCTTGAGCTCTACAATGCCTTCTAATACCTGGTTTTCATCGCCGTTTTTCCCGGCCGACTCTATCTTGAAGCCGACCTCGGAGATCTCTTCGACGCCGTACATTCTGCCGGAGCCTTTGAGACTGTGGCCTTCTCTTGCGATCGAACCCATGTCTTTCCTTTCAAGAGCGCTTTCGATAGTAGCAACTGTCTTGTCGATGTGTTTCCCGTACTCCTCGAACATAGCAGAGGCCTCCTCGAAAGAGAGCCCCATGTCCTTCGCGAATACTGCGATATTATCCGGCAAGTGCTTTTCTTCTCGCTGAATTGGGCGGACTCCGGATCTCTTGTTACTCGTTTTCCCGATTATGCCCAGGTGGTACCTTACGACCTCCAGAAGGTCCGACTGCTTGACGGGCTTCCCCAAAAAGCCGTCACAGCCGGAATCGATAGTCTTCTCCTCGTCTCCCTGCATAGTATGTGCGGTCAGAGCGACAATTGGCATCTTGTAACCCTCTTGTCTAAGGGCCTTTGTGGCTTCGTATCCGTCCATGACCGGCATCTGCATGTCCATAAGGATGAGATTGTACTTGTTGAAGTTTCTCACCATTTCGACCGCCTGCTTGCCGTTTCCGGCAAGGTCAACGGAGTAGCCGGCCTTTTCGAGGACTTCCTTTATAAGCAGCTGATTGGCTTCGTTGTCTTCCGTTAGCAATATCCTGTATTTGACGTTTTCCTGCCCCGGGCCGAGGTCCAAGTAGTTGCCGATCTTGCTAATAAGTTCGTCTTCCTTCACGGGCTTCTGAATTATCTCGTTCACTTTCTTCCCGAAGTTAATTTCATTTTTGGAGGCATCTGTAATCACAATGACGGAAGTTTCCTTGATGCCATCGAGCGCGGCAAGGGCATCGTCGGCATTCTTTGGTGCGTCTACTACTGCAAGGGTCGCACCCAATTCTCTAACAGCTCTCGAGAGATTCGAAAGGTTTTTCACAGATTCGAAGTATACTCCATTTCTCTTTAGCATCGCTCCGACTATTGTCAGGAAGTCCTCGTTATCCGATGCAACAACTACCTTTCCCGTTGACGGTAGTTCGACCTTTTCCTTCTGCTTCGGCACTTCCTTCGAAATGTGGGAGGGAATCCTTACGGTAACTTTAGAACCCTCTCCTACCTTGCTCTCGAAGCGTATTGACCCGCCCATAAGTTCGACTATCTTCTTCGTTATGGCCAGACCCAAACCCGTTCCGCCAAACTTCCTCGACATCGTACCGTCGGCCTGAATAAAGGGCTCGAAGATCTTTTCTATTTCTTCTCTGGAGACTCCCGAACCCGTATCCTGTACGGTGTATATCAGGTGGTGGCCGTCGTAATCGAGAAGCATTGAAACGTAGCCTTTTTCCGTAAACTTGAGCCCGTTAGAGACCAGATTGGTCAAGACCTGTCTCATCCTGAACTCATCCCCATCGACGTATTCTGGCACCCTCTCCGTTATGCTGTTCGCATAGTGCAAACCCTTCGAATACGCCATGGGCAGGTATGTTTCGGTGAGCTCTTTCACCAGCTTTGTCGGGCTGTACGGGGAGATTATCAGATCGAATCTCGCCGCTTCGATCTTTGAGAGGTCCAGAACATCGTTTATGAGACTGAGAAGATGTTCCCCGCTCCTGTATATCGTCTTGAGATACTTCATCTTTTCCAGATTTGTTTCATCGTTCATCAGGAGTTCTGCAAAGCCGAGGATCGCATTCATAGGGGTGCGCATCTCGTGCGACATGTTTGCCAGAAACTCCGATTTCATCTTGCTTGCCTGCTGCGCCTCCTTTGAAACCTTCCTGAGCATCTCATTAGAGTTCTTCAGTCTGTCAAGCGTCTTTTCAATGAAGACCATCGTGTTGTTCAGTTCTGAGGCGATCTCGCCCAGCTCGTCATTCGAATTGAGCTTAACCCTGACAAAGGAACCCTTCTTTATCGATTCGAAGCCCTTCAGCAGCTCCGACAGGGCCTTAGATATGTGGGCGTTGAGAGAGAAAGACAGTACGAAGGAAAAGGCGAATACTCCGAGCAATACTATGCTGAGGATCGGAAGCAGCCTATTCCTGAGCATCACCATCAGACCCTCAGACTGCAGTACATAGATGTCGGCTCCGCCTATCGAAACCTTGTCGGCCAGGAATATCGATCCCGAGGAGAAGAGAGAGAAGGCTGGCGTCGGTTCGCTCACAGTGAAGGGAATTTCATTTGACCATCTCTCTTCGTCCAACACCGTTCTCACATAGAGGCCGGAATCCGAGAATTCTCTCGGAATCGCGAAGTAATCATCTATCAGAAGGAAGGCGATTCCGTCCTGCCCAAGGAATGCCGATAGCTCTTCCACATCTTCGTTGTCGAAGACAATTCCGGCAACATATCGCGACTCGTTGCTCTCTACCGTTGAGAAGTAGACGAGCTGTCCTTCGAGCATCTTGAATCCATTTCCCGCTTCTTCAATTTCGTCTAATTGCCCTTCTGAGAGGGCAGACCTGTTCAGAACTAGCTCACGCTCGTCTCCAAGCCGAACGAGAATATCGTAACCTCCATCAATGACACCTTCAAGCGAATAACCGTCGACAAAGAGCTTTATGTCCCTGCGCAAGTCGATGAACCACTGAAAGACGGATTGCTTCTTAGAGCTCAGATAGCTCTTGTATTCGTCCGTCGCTGTGCGGACAAATGTGACGGAAAGCAGAGCGACAAGGACAGTCAATACTGCCAGTACGAAGAGCAGAAACTGTAGCGATATCTTTCTACTTAGTTTTCTCATAAAATGGCTCTGCCTCCTCAAGTGGACAAGACTGCCTCATAATATCATTTGCCGACGTTGAACTCCCACTGTATGCCCATGATTCGACCCTCGAGAGTTACGGAGTAGTAAATGGAAGTATCTAGATAGACACAGAATGCGATTAACAGGCCCCCTGAATCAGTATCTATATAAGGACTGCGCCTCTCCGTCTGGAAGACATAATTCTCGCCGAGTATGTAGAGATCGGCCCAGACTCCTTCAACGGGCTCTCCACGCTTACACTTCCCTGTAACGGCCACATTCAGAAACGATACGCGTGTCGCTCCTTCCGGCAATTCGAAGAACAACAAACCGACAAGGTCCTCGATCGGGAAATCGAGGCCGGATATTGCATCGAATGGAATCACGGTTACGGTAGCGAAACTGCCTTCTTCCATTTCGTACCTTCTAGAAGTCAGTTCGGAATAGCTGCCTATAAGTGGTTCGATCTGGTGGATATCGACAGACAAACCAACAGATGCGATAGCCACAAAGACAATCATCAGGAGTTTCAAAACCGAATCTCTCCTTTACATTCAAAAATCTGTCCTGCGTCTCAAAGAGATTATATTACGCAAAGGCCGGATATCATAAGAACAGGAGCTCACAGATTAGATTGCTTTCCGTGAGCTCCAGTTGTATCTCAACAGATAGATGGTGTTTCCGTAACAATTACCCGATTAGTTCAGCGGAACAATCAGAGATTGGAGAAAGCTTATCAGTTCATTGATATCGTCTCCGACTGCCTCCTTCTCGATAATCTCCTGAGGAGTTAAAGAAAGCCCGTAATACTCCTTGTTCGTATCCGTATCCTGCCGGATTATCGATCCTCCAAGAGAAACACCTGCGAATATCCCGTTGCTGACAGAGTAAGAATAGATGGCCGCTTCGAGTTTGTAATCAGTATCGGCTGAGAGAGTCTTGCCGGTAGGTCCGGCCGAGATAGAAGCGCTTCCACCGAGGGTAACGTTGTTGCTCAGGAAGCCCTCTATACCTTTCTCATTCATTATTACTAGAACAAGCCCACTCTTCTGAACACCGGCCTGGAATCCGTAGCTGATGCCGTACAGCTTCAAGAAAAGAGGGCCGTACCAGCTTCCGTCCTCTGCTCTCTTCAGCAGAAAGCCCTCTCCAAACTGCCCGCCAAAACCAAGCGCGGCCTTCACCATTTCGGGGTAAATGACTAACCCGTTTGACTTGCTCAACAGCTCAACAAAAGAACCGCTGTCTTCCGTTTGCGTAAGCTCTTGAAGAACGCCCAGGGCGTTCTGGATCCGTTCCCTTGGTAAACTTGCCCCAAATGCCATGAAAGAGGCCATCAAGATCACCACCAGTATAAGTCTTTTCATTTCAATCCCTCCCCGTTGTTCATTCTATTTCACATTGAGGAAAATATCCTGCTTCTCCTGGCCAAATGCGACGCTTGTCAACTTGAATTCCCCTTTAGAAGATATATGAGAATAATCGCCGTTATCAACCTTTACCTCCTGGTACTGGAAGTAAGGAAAATCCTGGACGAAAGAGAAAACGTTGCCTTTCGAGTCGGTCACGGCATAGAGGAGTCTCAGCGCGTCGATTATCTCTGATTTGATAACCGCGACAGTCACATATCCTCCCTTGACTTCACTCTGAGGAAAGTCCTTCGAGAAGATCTCTCTGCCTTCTCCGTCGTAAGCCGACACGTTCAGTACGGGTTTTCCAGACACGTCCAGTTTGATCTTGGTAAAACTGATCTCGCTTTCTTCCAATCCGGATAATGCGAGAATCTCCTCTCTGGAAAGCGTGACCTTTTCCTCGACGGGATTTGGCTTCTCGCCACAGGAGGAAACGGTAAGAATTGTCAATAAGACTAAAGCCGCAAGCACCACTATCAGATTCTTTTGGTTGTCAAATTTCATACTACCTCCATCATCACATCAGAGCGGTCAGTAACCAAGAAATCGCACACATCTCTAATCTTGAGAAATAGGTCCGAATCGTTTAGCGTCCACAAAGCCACTCTCGTCCCTTCTTCGCGGATCTTTCGAAGCAGTGAAAGCCCCTTCTCCAGGCCCATGTGATTGAAGAGATCCTTGTTGAGATTTACCGAATAGGGCCTGTATCTCTCAATCACTTCAGCCAGGAACTCTTCACCACCCGGTCGAAGAAGCTCCTTATCTATTATAGGGGCTACCATAGGGCAGAATAACTCCTTTCTGAACTCCTGAAGACAATTATGATGGAAGGAAGAAAACATAGTCCTTTCGACTGCGTCGAATCTCTTGATAATCTTGATAACTTCAGGTACAGCCTCTACGGCCTTAATTTCAACATCGACAAATATATCTTTGGGCAGCTCCCGGTAAATCTCTTCAAGAGTGGTCAGGGAATCGAATCCAACAAGCCCCATCTCTTGGAGTCCGGCAAACGTCTTTTCCGAGATCTTTACGTCCTGTCCCATGGTCCTTTTGAGATCGGGATCGTGATTCAGGATGACCACGCCATCCTTTGTAAGCCTAACATCGAGCTCTATTCCATGTGCGCCGTAAGATAGCCCCTCTTTGAAAGATTTAAGTGTGTTCTCGTATCTTCCCTTCCCCATACCCCTGTGGGCTAAAACAAACATACAAATCGCCTCCGCAAACCGGCAAAGTACTTCGCTGAGATCATTCTACTGTGTTATGGAAACTCAGTCAAGGCGATCTAAGGGAAGAAGCGGCCTGTTTGCCGACGAAGGAAGAACAAAGATAAGATGCGATGCTGCCTTCGGCAGAAGGCCTTCTCAGGTCCACCGTCAACGGTTCCCGTCCTCCGAGAAGAGCAGTTCCAAGTTGTCAGTTCCAAGTTG
>JAFGAP010000150.1 GCA_016933635.1 Kosmotogaceae bacterium | reverse complement strand
TCAAGCCGAGTCCTAAATCGATGATGATAAACAAACTCCTGCTTCAGCGCTCCCCAAAAGCTTTCAGTCGGCGCATTGTCATAGCAATTCCCTTTCCGAGACATTGAGGCTTCAAAGCCGGCCTTTTTCACCATATCTACATATTTTTCAGAACAGTACTGAACTCCACGATCAGAGTGGTGGATTGCTCCAGGAAGGATTCTCCGGTACTTTACGGCCATCTGAAGAGCTTGAATTGTCAGCTCTTTCGTCATTCTGGAGTCCATGGCATACCCGACAATTTCTTTGGAACAAAAATCCTTGATTCCCGCCAGATATAACCAACCTTCATCAGTGCCGATATAGGTGATGTCGGCGCCGAAAACCATACCAGGGGCAGAGATATCAAAGTTCTGATCCAGAAGGTTTGGTGCAACAGGATGTTTGTGTTTAGAATTCGTCGTAGCCTTGAATTTCTTCTTCTGGATGCATTGTAGACCCATTTCCTTCTTAAGACGATGAATCCGGTCTCTACCGATCTCTACACCTTTTTCTTTGAGATCCTGCTGTAATTTCGTTGTCCCGCTGGTACGTCGTCCTCTTTCATGAGCAGCTTTTATCAACGGTTTAAGGCGTTCATTCTCTATCTGACGATTGGAAGGTTTTCTCTTAAGCCATCTGTAATAGCCGCTTCTCGATACTTCGAGGATTACTGCCATAAGATCAATGGGATATTTATGTCGCTGCTTCTTCATGAATGCGTACCTGGCAGCGACTCCTTCGCAAAGTACGCGGCTGCTTTTTTTAGAATCTCTTTCTCCATCTTTGCCTGAGCCAGCTCTTTCCGAAGACGGCGATTCTCAGCCATAACATCACTTATGGACGGTGTTCCCGGGGCCATCTGTGACATTTCTTTTTTTGAGTTTGCGACCCAGTTTCCAATTGTTCCTTTGGGAACATCAACAAGCTCGCTAACCTCCTGTTGACTCATTCCCTGCTCTATTATCATTTTCAGAACTTCTGCTTTCAGTTCATCGGAATATTTTCTTTTTTCTCCCATGCCTTCATTGTCCAGCTAACAAGCGACTGTGTCTACTGAAGCCAGTATAGGCCAGAGGACTGAAGCTATTCGATATTCTCCCCATTTCTGTAGACTGATTTCAATGATTCTCAAGTCCGTAACTTATCAGCAGAGAGTATGAAAATAACGCGTTGGGACTTCCTTCCAGCTTCCACTGCCGTGGAATCTTCCAGGCCACCTACATTCGTGGATAGGACGAACCTTCCGGTTCTTTGTTCGGTTCCGCCATCGGAACCTCACCGCGCCGGCTCGGCTTGTTCGATGCTGCGAGTCTCGCATCTCATGGATCAAGTCCCTGCATAACAGAAATAAAAAAGGTTGCAACAAATTCGGGACTTCCCTTCGGTCATCGGCATCGTGCCGATTCCCTCCGGGCCACGCTCAGGTCTAAAAAGGCATCCCTGCCTTTTTGCGCTCACCGGTTCGCGCCTTTAAGGACGAATGCTCCCGCATTCTGTGTTCGTACCTGTAGCTTTGCAAATTATTTTGAACTAATCTCGCAGATTGAGTTATTAGAATTCATACTATTTTTAAATG
>JAFGAP010000149.1 GCA_016933635.1 Kosmotogaceae bacterium | reverse complement strand
GCAAGTCGCTTCGCAACGAAAGTCTTGCCAACACCCGGGGCACCCTGCAAGATAATATTTTTCTTGTTTTTTATAACGGAGATTAGGCGTTCATACTTTTCCTCAGCCATAAAGACTTCGTTTAAGAAGTCCTCTTTTGAATATTCTTCAACAGTAGTATCGGCAGCAGCCCGTAACGGATTCTCCTCGCGAATCAAGTCGAGAATAAAATCAAATTCGCTCTTCGTAAGTTTGAACAGACTGCCATTAGGATTTACAAAGACCTCCATATGTTCCAGTTCAGGACAACCTCTTAACGTCTGATAATCTATAGGCGTGGTAAGTCCCTCAACCTTTTCAAAGTAGATTCTTTTACCATCTTGCTCGGTACTCACTTTACCTAAAGCAACAATCTTCTTTACCGGGCTAGCCTCATAGCCGATTATCATATCTCCGGCCTTTGCATCCAGGAAATTCTGAAAAATCCGGCGCCTGTTGCCGTTTTCGTTGCGAAGCGTATAGGATTGAACTTCACCAACTGCAAGATCAGAAAAACTCCAAATTCTCGGACTGGCATTCAACCACCAATACCCGCGTTCCCCACCTGGTTCAGTAGAGGCATATAGTTGTACTTTCGAGAGATCAATTCTATCGAGTGCTTCGGCCAGCTCATCACGCAGCTTCCATATAAAAGAGCCGTTCTCGTCATCACCAGCATTTCTCCCAACATACAAGATCGGCCACAAGCGGAAATTCTCTCTGTCACTATCCATTACTGGACATCCTGTCTTTTCCGCTATCCTCTTCGCCAAAGAAGAGGATCCCGCGTTGTAGAAGTTTTTCATTTCGCCGTAATTGATGGAAAGTTGGGTGCACGTAGCCTGACCACCGTAGTCTTTCATGCGCTTCATAATCTCTAGACTGCTAGGATAGAATACCTCTTTATCTTGAAGGAGTCTTACCCAATCATCAACGGATAACCCCGGCGAATAATCTCTGGGGCGCCACTCTTCAGAAGGCGTTTTATTCTGAGAACGGCTAATATAGAACCCAACATCAATAGTGAGAGTGCGAAGTTCAGGATCTGGATAGCAGCTTTCCGTAAGCTGCGACTTC
>JAFGAP010000148.1 GCA_016933635.1 Kosmotogaceae bacterium | reverse complement strand
TGACCTCCCCATTCACTCCATGCAGGATGATCTTCATGTTGAGTATGTTGACCAAACTCCCCTGGAACTTGCTCAGACGTCCTCCTTTGACGATGTTTTCCACAGTTGCTAGAGGAATAATAATCTCTACGTTATCTCTGTAGGCTTTTAGCGCCGACAAAACCTCGTCAACAGTTGCACCGCTTTTAGCCATTCTCGCCGCTATCAACACCTGAATTCCATGAGAAATAGACCCGGCAAGTGAGTCGAAAACAATCGCCTTGTTTCCAGTAAGCTCCGCGCCGAGAACAGCCGACTGGTAAGTACCACTTAGTTTGGAAGAAATAGTTATGCACAACGGAGTATCGCCGTTATTCTGAATCTTCTCGAAGATTCCTGCGAAGTCTGCCGGGGAAGGTTGAGAGGTTTTCGGAAGTTCGCGGGATTTGCTCATTGACTGCCAGAATTCTTCCGGAGTTATGTCTATGTCTTCCTTGAACGTTTGATTTTCCACGAAAATGTTCAGGGAAGCAAATGGAATCTCGAGCTCCTTTAGAGTATCGATAGGTAGATCACATGAGCTGTCCGTAACTATTTTGATCATAGTACCCCCTCCTTCCGAATCTGATAATTAGATTATAGGTCATAGATAGGGATATTCAATGTTTAGTCGGAGTTCTGGAATACTTTTCGATCTTGTTTTTTGAGATCAACCGATCCTTTTATTCCCCCATATCAAAAGGAAGAGAGCGGTTCGCCCGCTCTCTTATATCTTGGTAAATCGCAACTCTATTTCGCAGAAACAATCTCGTTGAATCTATCAACAGTCAAGACTTCAGGAGAATAACTTCCCGCAAGCCTCTCATACTGCCTTAGAAAAGCTCTGAGGTGATTCTCCGACCCTCGAAGAAGGTTCTCGTAAACCGTTCTTGTTCTAGACCCAATGTCTTCTGCAAGAAGTTCTTCAATGTCGGTAATGTCTATCTCTTCGATCAGTAAACCTACCTCAACAGCATCTAGTAGAGATTTGCTACCCTTTTCAATCAGCTCGTCGTAAAGCTTCTGAAGCTCAGGATCAGTGAATACACCAATATCGTTTTTGCCTACGGGATCTTCGAGACCAATCTCACCAATCAGTGAAAGTACAGCATCCGTATGCTGTTGCTCACTTCTGGCGATGTTATTGAAGACGCTCACGTTCCACATTTCGTAAAGCACTGTGTAAACATCACGGGCAAGCTTTTCTTCTTCTCTCATGAATACAATTCCATCTTCTTCTGTCGTTAGACCGCTGGCCAGTGTCATCGTACCAATAATTAGAACCATTAATATTGCTGAAAACAATCTCTTCATATTCAATACCTCCATTATTTGGATCTCGAGAAGATTCTAACCGTCCATTCTTAGAGTCTCCTGAGAATCGTTGCTTATAATTTCCTTAGAGTCCTTACGTTATGCAAAACTGCT
>JAFGAP010000016.1 GCA_016933635.1 Kosmotogaceae bacterium | reverse complement strand
TGGCCCACCCATTTGCGGAAGGATGAACTTCACAGAGCCCTAGAAGGAACGCTGAAAAGACTCAGGACCGGTTATCTCGATCTGTACCTCATACACTGGCCAAATCCCGATGTTCCACTCGAAGAGACCCTCAACGCTATGAGCGAAGAAGTAGAGAATGGAAGAGTCAGGTTCATTGGCGTTTCAAACTTTGACACACCTTTATTGAAAAAGGCGGTTGCCGTTTCTAAACAACCGATAGTAAACAATCAAGTTCTCTTCAACATTGACGATAGACAACCAATGGAAGAGCTTCTTCCTTACTGTCAGAGCCATGAAATAACCCTGACTGCTTATTCCCCGCTTAGAAGAAATGCTTTGAAAACCTCCACTGAAAAACTGCTGAAGGATTTCGCCGTGAAGTACTCCGCAACTGTACAGCAAATAATGCTTGCTTGGTTGTTGGGAAAAGAAGGAGTTGTGGTAATTCCGAAAGCATCGAAACTTGATCACCTGTGCTTGAATCTCGAAGCGAGTAGCATAGTCCTCGATGACGACGATATGAGGAGACTAGATTCTTTGGAATAAGGAGGTTACCTTGAACGAAATCAAAACTAGTTTCATAGAGGCCCTTGATTCTCAGGACAAAAAGCGAGCCGTAGAAGTCTGTATCGATGCCTTGGATTCTGCTAGCATTGAATTGGTTGATCTATATCTGGAAATTCTCGGTCCTGCTCTCGTAAAATGGGAGTGCGACTATGAAAGCGATAGGATGTGCATCTGGAACGAACATATAAGAAGTTCAATAGTCAGAACAGTAATGGAATGTTGCTATCCCTACATAATGGGGAAAAGAGGCGACAAGAGATCTGCCAAGAAGGATATTACCGTTGCAGTTCTCTGTCCACCGGAAGAGTATCATGAAATAGGTGCCAGGATGATCTCAGATATTTTCTCCCTTGCAGGGTATGAATCGACATTTGTAGGTGCTAATACCCCTCTCGACACCTTCCTCGAAGCGATGAAAAAGCTCAGTCCAACTTATATTGCTATTAGCGTCTCGAATTACTACAACCTCATAAATACTCGCAGGATGATTTCCAGAATCAAGGAACACGGTGGAAGATCAAGAATAGTGGTTGGCGGAAAGGCCTTTGAGAAGAACCCAGACTACTGGAAAGAAGTGGGAGCCGATATCTTCCTGAAAGATCCCAGAGAAATCTTCTCACTCGGGGAGGTTGATAAGAAATGAAACTGGCATTTTCAATTGCAATGCGCTTCCTATCATCCAGCAAGGCACAAACTCTTCTTATAGTTCTAGGGATTGCAATAGGGGTATCCGTCCAAGTATTTATTGGCTCGCTCATTCAGGGTCTGCAGAAGGACCTCGTCGACACTACAATCGGAAGTTCTTCACAAGTTACCATTACTTCATCGGAAGAAGACAATAGAGTTGCTGACTGGGAGAGTATAATTTCGGAGGTCGATTCTCTAGATCTTCCAACAGAACTGACAGCTCTTTCGGCGAGTGCTGATCTTCCAGTATTCGTCGACAGCGGTGACAGAACCCTGTCGGTTCTTCTTCGCGGTCTTCAGTTTCCCGAATCATATGCAATATATGAAATTGATAAACGTTTAGTGGAAGGAAAAATCCCGGAGAATAGAGGAGAAATTTTGATCGGCAAAGGTTTGAAAGATGATCTGGAAGTGAAAATCGGTGAAGAAATAACGGTCTTCACTCCAGATAGAACGGTCGAAACCCTCGAAATTGTCGGCATTTTTGATCTAGGTGTCGCAAGTCTAAACAAGAACTGGCTAATCTCAGCTATTGATACTGCTCAGTCTTTAGGTAATCTAGGCGAAACGGTTACTTCGATCGAAATGCAGGTAAGCGAGGTTTTTAGGGCAGATGAGAACGCTTTGGTGATTTCGGAGGCTCTTCAAAATCCCAGGCTACAAATTACAGACTGGAAATCCCAGAATGAGGACCTCCTTTCCGGGCTGAACGGGCAGAGCATTTCAAGTTTAATGATTCAAGTTTTCGTAATCATTGCCGTTTCGCTTGGAATAGCCAGTGTCCTGGCAATAACGGTAGTCCAGAAGTCGAGACAGATAGGAATACTAAAAGCAATGGGTCTCAGGGATTCTGCAACAAGTTTTGTCTTCCTGTTTCAGGGGCTCGCACTGGGAGTTGTAGGTGCTGTTGTTGGAATAGCCTTTGGCCTGCTGCTTATCATTGTGTTCTCCACCTTTGCCGTTGGACCAGGCGGAGAACCAATAATAAGTATCTCTCTTAACTACGGATTTGTAATGCTTTCCGCGATCATAGCCATAAGTGCTTCGACCATTGCAGCTATGGTTCCTGCAAGAAGATCTTCCAAACTCAGTCCGGTCGAGGTGATAAGAAATGGCTGATATCATAAAGCTTGAAGAGATAAAGAAAGTATACGGAACCGTTGTCAAAACCGAAGTGCTGCACGGAATAGATCTTGAGATCGAAGAATCTTCTTTCATCTCGATAGTCGGTCAATCTGGAAGTGGGAAGTCTACACTGATGAATATTATTGGAACTCTTGACAAACCCTCCAGCGGAGAAATAACGATTTCCGGCAGGCAGACAAACAAAATGAATAAGAATGAACTCGCAAAGGTAAGAAACGAAACAATAGGATTTATATTCCAGTTTCATTACCTCCTTCCTGAATTTACTGCGTTTGAGAACGTAATTCTCCCTTACAGGATAAAGGGTCTCAAACCAACAAAAGAAGTTATAGAAAGGGCAAAAGAGCTTATGGATGTCGTTGAAATCAGCATGGTCAAGGACAATCTTGCGCCGAACATGTCCGGAGGTCAACAGCAGAGAACGGCAATCGCGAGGGCACTCATAAATAACCCTAAGATCATCCTAGCCGATGAACCGACAGGCAATCTCGATTCAGATACTTCGTCAAAGGTTTTCAATCTCATGCGCAGCCTAAACAAGAAATATGGAACAACCTTCGTGATTATCACTCATGACAGAAGGATCGCCGAAGAAACTGACAGAATAATAGAAATAAAAGACGGCAATATTGTTAATGACATAAAGAGATGAGGGTATAACCCCCATCTCTTATACTTTTGATTCTGAGAGGATGATCACTTCGATTTTCTAAGGGGAGACTCCTTTCTGAAACGTGAAGTATCCCTGGGCAAGAAGATTCCTTCTCTCACTTTGCGGATATCTTCAACAGACATAAACGCCCTTGGTACGCATTCTAGAGCTATTCTTTCAAACTCCGAGACTTCCTTCCTGTTGATTATGCTGTAGATTATGTAAGCCTTTCCGCGGGCACCTTGTGCATCTATCTTCGTTACCCCAAATCCCGCCTGGCATAGTTTGTTAATCAGTTCGGTCGGTTCGACTGACGTTATCAACCTTATAGAAACCGTACCCATTGCCAGTCTCTCATCTATCAATATCCCTATGTAACTACCTGCAGCGAACCCTCCTGCATAAGCAAGAATATACAGAACGTTGTCAACACCCTCGATTACCTTGCTCGCAACTAGAAGCCACAACACAACCTCAAAGAAACCAATCAGGCTAGCGATTTCCTTCTTTCCTCTAGAAACCATTATGATTCTCGTAGTTCCTAGAGAGACATCAACGATTCTTGCAAAGAAGATTATGAGAGGCATTATCAACCATTTAAAGAGATCTCCACTGAGAAATTCTTCCATAAATAACCCTCCTACCGCATTTAACAGTCATTTCCTGACCGTACGTGCCGATTATAAGATATATGTCGACACATAAAGTGATTGAGAGATTACCAAAGTGACTGTTAACCCCCGATAAAATCTCATTATTACACATAACTCAGGGAGTTAAATGCCCCTAATTCGGTGTTTCTTACGCGAATTTGCATTTGCATACTAATGATCCTGATCCTAAATCCACCATTGTGGGAGTTCATCATTACCCATAAGTCCGGGCGTTATATTCCACTAATTAGCTGTTTCTTGCATGACTTTGTTTTTTTGCTCCGAATTATCCTGATCTTAAATCCTCCCTTGAGGGAGGAGGGCCACGAAGTGGCGCAGGGTGTGAGTCCAGCCAATTCTAGCCACCTGCACAGTTTGGAAGAAGCGCTTCCGGAGTCGGAAGCTACTTCCCGTATCGGTAGTATTTTCCAGGTCCTTCGTGGTCTTTCTGGACTCCGTCTTATTGCTTTGATGTTCGATCCTGTTGATTTCTTGGCTTTGTAGACCAGTTGCAAGTTGTCAGTTCCAGTGGCTGGCTGTGGCCATGAAACCGACACAATCCGTCATCTGAACTTGTTTCAGAATCTAGTTCCTAAGAACCGCTGAGCGCTGTGAAGAGTCGTCCTTGGTCCTTTGTTAAAAAGTGAGAGAATAAGTGAGATGCCGAGACTGAAGAGACACGAGAATTCTAGCTGATTCTGCAACGAAGGGACAAGATGACTGAGCACCAGAGAAGATTATGTGGGCAATGATGAGCCCATTAAAGGTGAAAAGACACAAACCTCGATCCCGGAAGTTCCAATATCTTCAGGAATCAGCTACTCTTTTCTTTCTGTTATGGTGTCTCTTAGGTCTAGATGACTGCAGAGAATCGGAGATTTCGAATCATAACTCCCGTAATTTCTATCTATCATCTTCTGGCTGAAGTTCGCGTAGCAGTAAATGCAGCGATGAAGACAGGTATTATATGAACCGACGTCAACGCTTTCAACGCATCTACATGCAGATCTTTGATATTTGTCCTTTGAATACTGTTTGCTATTACCCGTAAGCCTGTTTATCAGATTGCCGTCAATACAGCTGCAGTGACTTATTCCGAATTCGTTAAGGTCTTCCGTTTCAGAACACGTCTCAATGCGGATCCCCGCGTTCTTTGCTTTCCCGGCAAAAAACCGAACAACATCTCTGATTTCATCTCTTTCCGGTCTTCTAAAACCTAATTTCCTTATACCTGAAGAGATTTTCTTATAGTAATCAAGAAAACTAATTACACACTTCTCTGTGTGCCCTTGAAGCAGATCGGCCATCTTCTCAAAGGCTCTAAAATGGAAAGCTAAATTTAACTGCTCCGAAACTAGAATCGGATCATATCGCCAGATTACTCTTTCCCTACCGATTCTATCCGCCAGCTTCTTGAAAGTCTCAATGATGTCTTCCTTATCACGCAGTCCGGGCTCTACAGATCTATCATAAGGTGTTATTGTGAATTGGAAGTAGTAGCAGTAGTCTTTCAAGTAAGACAGTTTATCGAGCATGTTCTTGGGGTCTTTGGTCCAGAAAACCAGACAATCTACTGCCTCCGGATTCAAAGCCACTTTACTTACCTGTCTTGGATTGAAAGGATTCCTAACCAGGGCAAAGCCGCTTCTGATTCTTTCGATAATCCAATCGGAATAGAAGGCCGGGATATCTGTCCTCCTGCTAGCGCTGATTATCAATGCTGTCTCCTTTCGAGCAAAAGCTCATTTGGACTCCAGAAAACTACCACATTAATTGTTAAGGCAAAATCGGCTTCATACTTGTTCGGCACTTCTATGATATAAGAAAGTAGATTGACATGCCAAAGAAGCAAGAAACGGAGCGAGGGAAAATGAATGGTTACTTGGAAACAATGAGAGCCTTCTTCGATAGAAGAGCCGATTCATACGAATCCCACATGAAGAGCAATGTCAAGGAATCCGCGGCAATCTACAGAGAAACGGCAGGGCTTGTTCCAGTTATTACAAGAATCAAGATCCTTGATCTCGGTTGCGGGACGGGCCTGGAACTTGACGAGATATTCAGATTAAATTCCACGGCCAGGGTAACCGGAATCGACTTATCCAAAAAGATGCTCGATATTCTCAGAAGCAAATACAAAAACAAGAAGGGGAACCTTAATTTGATTGCCGGTTCCTATTTCAAAGTTGAATTTCCAGCGGAGGGATTCGACGTTGCCATTTCGGTTCAATCGATGCACCACTTCGGGCAAGAACAGAAGTTATCGCTCTACAGGAAGGTTTTCCGCAGTCTAGCGGGTAACGGAACATATATCGAAGCGGATTATGTTGTCGATACTGCGATTGAGGAGATGGAACTGCGCAACAGATACGAGTCTCTGAAAAGCGAGTGCAAC
>JAFGAP010000015.1 GCA_016933635.1 Kosmotogaceae bacterium | reverse complement strand
GTTTGGTGCGCCCTTCGGCAGGCCAAATGTATCAGTTACTACCATGAAGGAGCCCTCGGTTCCTGGAACTGCCATCCAGCTGAACTCATCTCCTGGTGTCCAGCCCAGAGTTTTCAGATAACCTTCTGCCCAGTCTCCCATTACGTTGAAGGCAGCCTTTCCATCGAAGACCATCCTTGTGGCATCCTGCCAGGTGAGAGCGGCGTGGTCTTCGTTTACATACTTGATAAGTTCTTCGAAAATGACTATAGCTCTTTCAATTCCAGAGTCTTCGAAGCTTGTAGTTCCATTCCACAAACCGTTGTACTTATCTGGACCTAAAGCCGAAAGCAACACGGTCTCAAAAAGATGACCGGCCTCCCACTTATCTTTATCGCCTAAAGAAAGCGGTATAAAGCCTGCCTCTTTGATTTTTGCACAAACTTCGAGAAACCCCGGCCCGTCGCTCGGAACCTCTTCAATTCCGACCTTCTCGAGAATCTCATTGTTAATAAAGACAACATTTCCCCTATGCACGTTCACGGGAATTGAGTAAACTTCACCGTCGTAACTGCAGATAGTCATAATATCTTTAGGGAATTTATCAAGTATTCCCCAGCTTTCTAAGATGTCGGTCAATGGCTCCATCATTCCCGTAATTACGTAGGTGTCAATCAGTTCCATCCCTCCGTGGACCTGGAATGAGTCAGGAGGATTACCGCCAAGCATTCGTGTCTTCAAAACTGCCTTTGCGTTTGTACCCGCGCCTCCAGCAACCGTTGCATTGATTATCTCCACTTCGGGGTACTTTGCCTTGAAGACCTCATAAATAGCTGCAAGTCCTTCTTCTTCACCTCCGCCCGTCCACCAGCTAAAGATCTCTACACTCCCTGAAGCAAAGAGCAGACTCACGGACAAAAGAAGAACTGCCAACAAACTCTTTCTCATTTGAACACCCCCTGTTATTCGGCGTAAAGCCGTGTGGTTATCTTCTTCGCCCCTCAGACCAAACTAGCCTCTGATTGAGATTATACTCCCGTTAATATTATAATAAGCAACTCCTAAAATGCAGAACAAAGATTACAGATTGAATTGTCCCTCAAAAATGATTACCCGAACATGTGACTGATTTCATCATAAAGAAGTTTGATCACGTTTCGAAGCCTGGAGAAGAATCTTGAATCGGGATTTTCCATGTAATTACTAGTAATGGTATTATTTAGTGAATAAAATCTAGGAGGGATCACTTTGTCATCAGTTAATGTTTCCATTATCGGTGCGGGAAGTGCTGTCTTTTCTCTCAGATTGGTGAGCGATCTTTGCAAAACGGAGGGTCTTGACGGCAGTAAGATCACGTTGATGGATATAAACCAGGATAGACTTGATGCCGTTTATATCCTTGCATCAAGATTTGCAGAAGAGATGAATGCCAATCTCGAGTTTTCAAAAACTGCTGAGCTGGAAGAAGCAATCAGAGGAAGCGACTTCGTTGTAAATAGTGCTTTAATTGGAGGACATGCTTTTCTGGATAGAGTTAGAGCGATCGGCGAAAAGCACGGGTATTTCAGGGGCATAGATTCACAGGAATTCAACATGGTCTCCGACTACTATACTCTTACGAACTGGAATCAGCTCTCGTTTTTCCTGAAAATCGCTAAGCTTATGGAAAGACACGCACCTGACGCGTGGTTGCTTCAGGCTGCAAATCCCGTCTTCGAGGGAACTACGCTAATCAGAAGACATTCAAATATTAAGATGGTTGGCTTTTGTCACGGTCATTACGATGTCCGTGAAGTGGCAGAAACATTAGGTACAGCAGTAGAGGAAGTGGACTGGCAGGTCGCCGGTGTGAACCATGGAATATGGCTTAACAGATTCAAAAGAAACCGCGAGGATCTTTACGATTTGATTCAGAAGTATGCGGCTGACTATGACCCAAGAAGATTCAAACCTATCAACCCTTTCAATGTTCAGATGTCTCCGGCGGCAATCGATATGTACAGATTCTATGGTTTGGTTCCAGTAGGAGATACTGTTCGTAACAGTGGCTGGAAACACCACTACGATCAAGAAACTCTCGAAAAATGGTATGGCGCACCATGGGGTAGTCCTGATTCCGAACCTGGCTGGCAGTGGTATAAAGAACAGCTTGGGCAGGTAACAGGTGCTACTATGGCTCTTGCCAAGGCAATCGAGCAGTTCCCCGAAGCAAGTCTCGAAAAGTTGATAAAAGAAGGTTCAAGAGGTCTTTCAGGAGACTTTGCCAGACAAGCCTCTCAGCTTTACGACAAGAATTCTTTCAGTGGCGAGCAACACATACCCTTTATAGACTCAATAATAAACGGTAGTTCAGCGAGATTTGTCTTAAATACGCTCAACGAAGGGACAATTCCTGGGGTCGAAGACAACGTTGCCGTTGAAGTACCGGCTTTGGTTGACAAAGATGGAATCCATACTGAAGTAATAGATCCCCCTCTTCCCGACAGAATTGTTCAATGGTATTTGAAACCAAGGATACTAAGAATGGAATGGGCACTTGAAGCATTCATTGAAAAGGATTTCGATCTAATTGTTGAATTCCTTATGAAGGACCCTAGAACAAAGTCTTATGAACAGGCGAAAGCGGTGGTAGGAGAAATCTTTGAGACGGAAGGGTGGATTGAATAGGTTCAAAGAATCGATACTTCATGGATAAATTGTAATCAGATTGATTTCTTATTTGTGTTTTTACAAAGTAATTGCGCATGAATCTACCAAGGCTTCCATGCCTGATGATTACTTAACTGACGGGGTGATCAAATTGAATGAGGTCATTCGTTGTCCTTGGGCTGAAGTTGACAGACTGTATGTTGAGTACCACGACACTGAATGGGGTGTTCCTCTGCATGAAGACCGCAGATGGTTCGAGTTTCTGATTTTAGAAGGAGCACAGGCCGGCCTCAGTTGGCATACTGTGCTGAAGAAGAGGGAAGAATATAGAAAGGCCTTTTCTGGGTTTGATCCTCAAGTTGTTTCAAAGTATGGAGAGAATGAAATAATTGAATTAGTTGAGAATCCGGGAATAATCAGAAATCGGCAGAAGATTCATTCGGCAATTAACAACGCAAAGAGGTTTATCGAGATTCAAGCGGAATACGGAACGTTTGACAGCTATGTGTGGAGCTTCGTCGATAATAAGCCGATTATGAACACATGGAAAAGCCTTTCTGAGATTCCCTCTGTCACTGAGAAGTCAGTTGAAATCTCACGTGCCCTTAAAAGTAAGGGATTCACATTCATTGGGCCAAC
The DNA here is from genome assembly GCA_016933635.1 of Kosmotogaceae bacterium. Taxonomy (GTDB): domain Bacteria; phylum Thermotogota; class Thermotogae; order Petrotogales; family Kosmotogaceae; genus Mesotoga. Next base: position 44,771 of record JAFGAP010000015.1, on the reverse strand, counting down.
GATAGTCTATGCGCTGATGCAGGCAACGGGTATGGTCAACGATCATCTGGTGAGTTGCTTCAGATATTCTGAGGTTCTCCGATGCTATTGAGTGTTCCAGAAACACTATAGAATTGATGATATAATAACTTCTAACTTGTAGGAGATTGATGGGGGGATTTTTTATGAGCTGGCTCAATACAGAAGAGATTTTCGCCCTCATAGATTTAATCGATTCCAGTAACGATTCATATGAAGAGAGATTCAAAAGAGTTTTAGCTACTCCTCTCGCCGGCATGTTTGGGCAATTCCATATACGTGATTCAGAAGCGAGGGAATGCCTGATAGCTGCTTTTTCCCGTAGAGAAGATCTTTCCGGTCTTTCAAAAGATTGCACGGAGCTTATAGCGTACACGGACAAAATCAGGGAAAGAAAGCAGGAACTGAGAGCTTTCTTCGATTTAATAATTGAGGATGAAGCAGGAATAAGATCTAGGGCAGTATCCAGAGCACAAGAGTATCTTCCTAAGGGAGTAACTTTTGATGGTCTAAAGGTCTTTTTCATCCCTATGCCTTACAATGCAAATGCTGATCATAGAGGTGTGTATTTCGATCCGCTTTTTGCATTTGACATGGGTCTTGGAGCGATTGAGGAAGTAATGGCTCATGAGGCACATCATGTAGCAAGGAATTCGATAACAAGGGAAAGATTGGAGTTCGACAACACTCCACTTGATCAATTAGTCTACAGATTTGTGAGCATAGAATGTGAAGGAATCGCAAATCTGGTTAGCGATGTGTCGAGAATACCGTCAATGAAGAGAGTTGCACTGCTGCGAACGAAAATGATGGGAGAGTTCGAAAAACATCTCGAACTGCTTCAGGAAGTATTCTTGAATCTCTCCTTCAAGAATATCTCCGATGATGAAGCAAGATCGATTATGGAAAGAAGCTGGTTCAGTGTCGGGAGCCTTGCCCCGGTAGGAATGAGAATGGCTTTGGAGATCGAAAATGAGTTAGGAAAGGACAGACTCATCGAAACTGTCGGAGACACGGTTGGATTTCTTAAATCATATCAGGAGGTAGCGCTGAAAAAGACCTACTACCTCCTGGAAGATGAAACGTTTATCAAACTAGGTCAACTTCTTGAAGCGTAGCCTATTTAATCTTTGCAGCGAAACTTGAGCCGAATTCTCTGCAGTCGTTAAGGCTGTCTTCATCTGGTGACCAAAGCTTTTTTAATCCTGGCTGAACGATTTCAAAGCCTGCATCTTCTACCATTTTAGCCAGAACATCTACAGACTCTCCACTCCATCCATAAGTACCAAATACGGCCGCCTTCTTGTTCTTGAAAGATAGACCTTCTACTTCATGAAGCATACCGGAAAGCGGAGCTAAAATCCCTTTGTTTACTGTAGGAGAACCAAAGAGAACCGCCTTGGCCTTGAACAACTCCGTCACAATATCATTCTTGTCAATTTTTCCCGCATTGAAGAGCTTAACGGCGGTACTGCCACTAGCGCTGGTAATGCCGTCTGCGATTGCTTCGGCCATTTTTCTCGTTCCTTCCCACATCGTATCATACACAATTGCTACCTGATCTTCATGGTAGTTGTCTGCCCACTCAAGGTATTTCCTAACAATTTGCGCGGGATCTTCCCTCCAGATAACTCCATGACTGGGGCAAATCATATTCAGTGGAAGTTTGAAAGACAAGACCTCCTCGATCTTCTTTATGACCAGTCGACTAAATGGAGTGAGAATATTTGCGTAGTACTTCACGGCTTCTTGAAATAGTTCCGCCTGATCTACAAGGTCGTTGTATAGAAGTTCGGTGGCATAATGCTGCCCAAATGCATCATTGCTGAAGAGAATCGCGTCACCATCTAGGTATGAGAACATGGAGTCAGGCCAGTGCAGCATAGGTGCTTCAATAAAGGTAATCGTCTTACTGCCTAGATTTAGAGTGTCACCTGTTCTTACTGTGACGAAATTCCAATCTTTGTGGAATTGCCCCTTGAGAGACTTGACTGCGTTTGCGGTACAGTAGATCGGCGTATCGGGAATCTCTTTCATCAGCGCAACCAGTCCGCCGCTGTGATCAATCTCCCCGTGGTTAGCTATTACGCAGTCAATCTCGGAGAGGTCGATTTCTTTCTTCAGGTTCTCCACAAATTCTTCTGCAAAAGGTGCCCAGATAGTATCAATCAATGCTGTCTTCTCGTCTCTAATCAAATATGCGTTGTAGCTAGATCCTCTGTGGGTTGAATAATCCTCTCCATGAAATTTCTTCAGTTCCCAGTCAACCTTTCCTACCCATGTCACACTATCGGTTATTTTCCTGTCCATTCCGACACCTCCCTTGAGTCCATAAATACTCTACCAAAATTACCAGCTTTAAGCGGTAACAATTGTTACACACCTATTCAGATCCTTACGAAAAAAATTTGTCCTACAGCGTTCCCAATCAAAGTGGAGAGACTTGTTTTTGGCGCGGGAAATTACATTTTTTTGGGTCCTTCTATTTGGTCAGGACATTTGTCTTCAAGAGATCTAAACTTGTTTTTTAGGGTTGGGATCCAAAAGTATCCTCATATGCGTGATATGCTTGAGTATGAATCTGAAGCATTGTCTCTTGCCCTTTTTTGTTCTGATTGTTGAGGGTTCAGCGAAGATTAGTAGCGATTAACTGGAGTATCTAATGAGTAATAACATCACTTATTTATTTGATCTTGATGGAACGCTTAGCACTGTTTCCGATGAGGATTTTGCAAGGCGCTATTTTCAGCTAATCTCGGTCTTTTCCAGTGGGAAAGTGGACTTCGGAAAACTGATGATCTCTTTGAAAAGCTCGCTCGAAACGCTTTTTGATAGAAGAGACGGTATAAAGAGCAACTACGATCTCTTCATGGAAAGCTTTGTCCATTTCATGGGAGATTACTCTGTAAAATGGTACGAGGATTTCTTTAATGAGTTCTATGAGAACGAGTATGAAGAGCTTGGGAAAATTGTAAGTCCTAGAGAGAATGTGGTACACGTCCTGAACATGCTCTACAGCTCGGGCAGTAGGATAATCATTGCGACAAATCCAATCTTTCCACACATGGCAATAAGCAAAAGACTTCAGTGGGTAGGAGTGGATGAAGAGATAGTCAGCTATGTAACCACTATGGAAAACTCTCATTATGCAAAGCCTAGTAAAGAGTATTATCTAGAAATTTTGGAGAACAATTCACTTGATGCAAAGTACTGCGTAATGATCGGGAACGATTACAAAATGGATGGTGTTTGCACGTCTGCAGGAATTGAATATGTCGATGTGAGTTCGATTCAATCTATCTGGAGAATAACTTAGACTGCACTCCCGCCATAAGTTCGGCCGTAAATCTCGAGATCAAGCGCAGGACATCTTCTCTATCCTGGCCACTCTCAATGAAATCATATCTATCACCATCAATTATCAACTTTCGACAAAACTTAACTCTGCCGATCCAATCTTCGTATAGTCTGTTAAGTCTTTCTATATAATCCTCACTAACGCCACTTTCGAAACCCCGTCCCCTCTTTTTTATCCTTTTCAACAATACGTTCTTACTGCATTTTATGTAAACAATACCATCGGGCGCTGTTAGATGTTCTGATAGCGTCTCATAAGTGTCCATATAGAGTCTCCAGTCTCGCTCATCAATATATCCCATTAGTTTGAGATTGCGGGCAAATATCTCCACGTCCTCGTAAATAGTCCTATCCTGAAGTATGACAGCACCTTCAGTGACAACTCTCTTCAGAAAGTCAAAACGCTTAATTAGAAAGAACAACTGAGAGTGAAAGGCCCACCGCTCCATATTTGAATAGAAGTCCTCCAAAAACGGATTTTCATCCACGGCCTCGTAGACACCTCTGAACCCTAGTGTTTCCTCAAGCAATGAAGTTAGTGATGATTTTCCTGCGCCAATGTTTCCGCATATTCCCAAAATCATAAGTACGCCTCGATTCTGCTGAAAACCATGTTGAGATCATCAACGTTTTGAACAAAGTCTATGCTTGAAATATCTATCCTCAGAACTCTGCTCTCGGAAAACCCTGTCATGTATTTCTCATATGTATCACTTAGCATAGAAATATAGGTTCTATCCATTCTCCTCTCAAATGGTCTATCTCTGAGAGCTATCCTATTCATCAGGATGTCGATATCCGCGTAGAGATAAATTATCAGATCCGGATGAAGCACCTGGTCTTTGAGAACGGAAAAGATCTTCTCGTACAGTTTCAACTGTTCTCCTTTTAAAGTCAGAGATGCAAAGAGATGATCTTTCATGAATGCATAGTCCGAGATTACTCCCTGTCCCTGGGAGGCGGCCTTTCTAACATTTGATTGCTGATCGAACCGGCTTATCAAGAAGAAAAGTTGAGTTTGAAATGCCCACCTTTCGATGTCTTCATAGAAATGAGCAAGAAATGGGTTTTCTTCGACAACTTCTAGGACTACTGGCATTGTATACTTTTGAGAAAGCAATTTTACAAGAGTCGTCTTACCTACTCCAATTACACCCTCTACGGAAATATACTTCCCGCTAGCTTTAGAAAACATCATAAAACCTTCCTGCCCCCGTTTCTCAAGACACGACCAATACTTTCGACTAGCCTATTCGCGTATTTGCGAAACCCTATCCATAAGAAGACCGCTGGAATAACAACTGACATTCCTCGACCCAAATATTCTAAGATGACCTAAGCCCATCGAAAAAGAACTTCAAATAATCGATGACGGATTCAAGATAGTAATGTACAGTCTCATGATAACCCGGAACAGATAGTACTATCGAATCACCAATTGTTCCGGCTCCAACTCTGTATAGACACAACGAGGGATCGGCAACTATCGCGTTTCTAAGCATTGCGGTTTCAATTCCCGTTGCTCTTTTGTCCACGAGAGATAAAACGACCTCCGGACCTATGTCCTCTCTGTATAGCCCCGTTCCTCCAAGAACAAGAACGATGTCGTTTGAGCATGAATCTGCGTATATAGCCTCCTTCAGATCGCTCATTACGGGGTCAACGTCTGTAGATCCAGTATAAGTGATGCCGTGATTCTCAAGAATCTCTTTAGAAATCTCTATGGATTGCGATATCTCGTCAAAAAAGCCAGATTCAAGAATCCTTATTATTTTGCAGCTGTACATGGAACACCTCCGAACTACTTGAAAAAGACATAGGTGGAAATTGGTTCAAGCTTAATTTTTCCTGAGAGTCTTTCGAGAGGCTTCTCAGAGATTCTATCTCTATCTAAAACAAGGTTCCAGCTTTCATCAGGTAGAGTTATCTCGGCGGGTTCAAGGTTCCCGTTGAATATCACAAGTATTTCATCCCATGAGTCACCCGCTGACTTGCCGTCTATCACGTACGCAACGATGTTTCTGGGAGCGTCAAGAAAAGTCAGATTCCTTCTTATCTCTTCTGCCGTACTCATCCTAAATGACGGATGATTCTTTCTGAGTTCTATGAGTCCCTTATAATAGGCAAAGAGATCATTGAATTCTGCCTTCCTTGAATAGTCCATCTTGTTCAATTCTACACCGGCATTGTAGCTGTTATCATTTCCGAGTTTCGTTCGAGCAAAATCAACTCCACCGTGAAGGAATGGGATTCCCTGAGAAAGAATCACTATGGCATTTGATAGCTTCTGGGCGCTTGTCAACAGCTCTCTGGAAGCATCTGGCATTGCTGCGCTGTTCTTGTCCCACAAAGTCTGATTATCGTGAGCCGAAACATAGTTTATGGTTTCAGAAGGGTCATCAGCGAAGTCCTTGATGTCACTGTTGTATTCTATACTTCCAACAATGCCACGCATAATTCTTCTTTCTTTGGCTCTGCTTCCAAGGGAAAAGCCCTTTACTTTCTCATCGAAAACGCTTCCTCTTATTGCGTCTCTGAGATTGTCGTTAAAAACAGCTACGCCAGTTCCACGTTGATCACCTTTCCCGAATGTAACGGTTGCCCCCCAGCCTCCCCATGGTTCACCATAAAGCAGAATCGTCTCATCGATGGCGTGGAGTTCTCGGTCGATATCCAGAACTGTTTCTTTATCTATAAGACCCATCAAATCGAATCTGAAGCCATCAATTCCATATTCGTTGACCCACATTTTAAGAGAATCAATGATATGCTTTCTCATCATCGGCCTTTCTGTGGCTATCTCATTGCCGACTCCAGTTCCGTTCAAATATGCACCTGTGTCGTCCGTTCTATAGTAGTAGTATGGGACGGTCTGGTCGAAGGGAGAAGAAGAACCTGTTGTAGCCGTATGATTGTACACAGTGTCGAGAATTACCCTTATTCCTCTTTCATGAAATGCCATAATCATTGCCTTGGATTCAAGAATTCTACTTAGAGGATTGTTGGGGTCGGTACTGTAATGTCCTTCCGGAACCATGTACAGATAAGGGTCATAGCCCCAGCCATATTCGCCTTCCTCACCTTCATTTATGTAGTGAATATCGTTGAAAGGCATTACGTGAACATGAGTTACACCGAGCTCAACAATGTGGTCAATTCCTGCAGTAACACCATTAGGTCCCGTTCTTCCAGTCTCGGTTAGGCCCAGGTACTTACCCTTATTCTCTACATTGGTATTTGAATCGGAAGTCATGTCTCCAATGTGGATCTCGTATATTATTGCGTCCTCCGGTTTTTTCAATACTGGGACTTTTTGTTGGATCCAGCCTTCAATAGTGGTTTTGGCGGGATCAATGACAACTGATCTCTCACTGTTTTTTGTAACTGCACGGGAATAGATGTCGACCGTTTCTCTTTCCTCGCAATAAGAAACGAATCTGTATTTGTATGACCGCAGATGAAGATCACCAAGAACAATTGCTTCCCAAACACCTGCTTCTATTCTTTTCATGGGGACTTCAAGAAAGCTGTCCGAGTAGAGATCGACGAAGAGAATTAGTGTCGCTGAAGAGGATACAGGCGACCAAACTCTGAAGGTTGTCTCCTTTTCAGAGTAAATCGAGCCAAGTTCACCGTGGTAGAAGAACTCAGAATTATCGAGTGCTTTTCTGACAATAATGTCGCTTGGAAGAAAACCTTGGATCTCCAGAGATAGCTTTTTGCTAACTGAGTTGGGCGAAAGTGGTTCGGCCAGTGTTATCTTCACGTAATTAGTTACCGATACATCAGTAGGATCTGCCTTTTCGAAGCTCTGAATCTCAACCGGCAAACTGTCTAGAAGGACTTCAGGTGAGACTATCTTAGTATCAACCGGCGCGGAAAGTGAAGCGTAGATCTCACTCAAAGAATCAAGAAAAGCCATCTTAACTCTGGGAGTTAGATCAATTCTATCCGGGCTCGTCAAAAAATCCTCTTCTCCTTCAATCACCCATATTTCAGCAACTCCAGAATCGGGAATATCTACGAATCTATCTGCTGTAATATCCTTCTTTTCCCATTCTCTTAGCCTTATTATGAATCCCAGTCTAGAATGTTTTTCAGCGAACTTTACAGTTGCAACTACTCCGAAGTCGTCTCTTCTATCAAAGAAGTAAGACTTACCATCCATACTTTTCGGCTTGTCAGGCCAGACCCACAGGTTCCAGCCGTCGTAGTTTTCATCGTACCTGTGATAATGGACTATAATAACGGTTCCTGCTTCATAATCTACAGCGCTTTTTCCCATACTTTCTCCCGTAAAAGCAAAAATCGTTGTTCCGAAGATTAACAAAAGGAAGAACAACACTCTTTTCATTATAAAGCCTCCCTCAATCAAGTGGGGTTACAATGAAGCCACTAATTCTCCTGTCATATTCATATTCAAATAACCTCTCACTTCCATTTTCATCCTTAATCTTCAGATAACCGCCTCGAGGGTCCAAATAGCTTTCCCACAAAAAATCGTATTCAAACGAAACAGATCTAGATCTATCCAGTGTGACAAGTATTCTAAGCTCTTCACCAGTTTCAATAGGTTCTTGCGAATCAAATGTAAGAACATCTTCGTCGGTAGTTCGATCTGCTCTTGATAAGATTGAGACTTCTGAACCTTCAAGATATCCGCCCTTCTCGGAAGCAAGAATCAGAAGAGCGTGCTCACCGTTATCGAAAATATCAATCTTAGAGATCGTTAATCTTGCCATACCTCTTGAATCTTCCTCGACAACTTCCTGTATCGCTTCTCTTTGACTTGTTTCTTCTATGCCCGATTCAAGGAGTTCCGGTTCTTCAGCCCAGATTCCAAGGCTTCTTTCGCGAGCATATTCTTCGGCCGGACCAAGTTCGATTTCTCCTCCGTCAATTGCTTTCGATAGACCGCTAGATACGATTATAGATTGAATAAGGTAAACCTCTTCATCCAACAGGATCCAGACGTAAGCAGAAGCTTCCTCAAATGTGGCTGGTTCATGAACAATCACGTCAAGTCCTATGGTGTTTCTGATTAGATTCAAGCACTTCCTACTGCTAGAGTTTGAAGAGTCATATTGAGGAATCTCTACTCCTGACAGCGAATATCTTTTGAGATTGCTATTGGCCATTATCAAGAGATCATAATTGTTTTCTGTCCCCACGATTATTCCGGTAAACCCTGAAACCGATGCTTCGGGCGTGACATAATAAAATCCTTCCATAATCTCGGAGTTAGCAAATGTAATTCCAGAGGACAGGAGAGCTATGAAGACTAATACCGTTAAGAGATACAGAGACCTCAAAGGCTTGTTTTCCTCCAAGTAGTACACCTCCAGGCGGAACTCAAAAAAAGTATAACACTATGACCCGACTTTCAATACTTCTATGCTTTGAGCAAACACTGTACGCTATTCGTATAGTTTGATTCTGCCAGAGGAACTCAACCTTTCGAAAGCGTCTTAATTCGGCCTATCAAGGAGAAGATTACAACGGGAACCGTCCAACCTAAATAATTGAAGGCCATATCTAGAATATCGAATTGCCTGTTAGGGGAAAAAATCTGAAGAAATTCAAGAATGACAGGTCCCACAATAAGAAATGAGAAGAAGGTTCTATTTAACTCCTTGCTGAATTCTTCTCCAGAAAGAATAACAAACAAGAATCCTCCTGCAAAGAAACCCACAAAATGAAGGAACTTGTCACTCCCCACTTCAATTGCCGGAACTACCGGTTTCAGGTAGAAGTAGACGGTGAAAACCATGTATATTAATGCAGCAATAGCCATTGTCAATCTTCTCATCAATTAGAATTATGCTAGCCGAGTGCACTAAAGTCAATGATGTTCACCGCAAATCCCTTTGAGTCTCGAGTTGAAAAGCTTCTATTTCTTTACTATAATGAAGTGTATTGTAAATCGAGAGGAGGACACAATTCATGTCCAAGGTTTGTGAAATATGCGGTAAGGCACCTACTACAGGGAATATGGTCTCGCACTCAAATAAAAAGGCCAAGCGCTGGTGGAAGCCTAATGTTCATAAAGTCCGCGCTGTCGTTGATGGCGAGGTAAAGAGAATCAGAGTTTGTGTGAAGTGTCTCAAAGCTGGAAAAGTCACAAGAGCTATCTAGCCATAAGGCGCTATACGCGCTTTCTTACTGAGAAGGTATGAAATGAATAGCAGAAAAACCTTCGCTTTGATTGATCTGTCTGCATATAGACGAAATCTTGTTTATCTGTCCGGAAAGGCGTCTCCGGCCAAACTCATGGTTGTTGTCAAGGCAGACGGCTATGGTCATGGTGCAGTCGAGCTTTCGAAAGTTGCCCAGGAATCGGGAGTCGATCGCTTAGCAGTTGCTTTTCTGGAAGAGGGAATTAAGATCCGTGAAAGCGGAATCACCTTGCCAATTCTTGTGCTCAACTATCTGGAAAAAAAGGAGATTCCTATTGCAAAGGAGTTTTCTTTAACGCTCTCTCTTTCTTCATTTTCTCAACTGGAAGATATTGCTGGCTTGAATAAGCAGCTACCCGATTTCCAACTGGTTGTAGATACTGGAATGAGACGTCTTGGATTGGAATGGGAAGATTCGATTGAGTTGTATAATTCGGCCGTCAAAAGGGGAATGAATATAACAGGAGCTTATACGCACTTCGCTACAGCAGATGAGAAAGGGAGTGGCTTCGTTCTTGAGCAGAGAGAAGCTTTTGGAAGATTTCTTCACGGCTTGGGGCAGAGACGAAACCGACATTTCGAAACTCATATATCTAATAGCGCAGGCACAATCTTTTTCGACAATTCTGACTTCAATTATGTTAGAACGGGAATTGCCACATATGGCCTACAACCTTCGAAAGAAATCGATCAGAACCTGGAACCGATCTTATCGTGGGTCAGCTGTGTATCTTTTGTGAAGAGGATACGTGCCGGGTATTCGGTGAGTTATGGCAGGACTTTTGTTGCCGATCGCGACATGCTTGTAGCTACAATTCCCGTAGGCTATGCCGATGGTTACAATAGACTGCTGTCTAATAGAGGATATGTTATCATTTCGGGCAAGAGATGCAAAGTGCTGGGCAGGGTTTGCATGGATCAATTTGTTGTCGACATCTCGCAAATTGAGAGGCCTGTTTCAGTTGGAGACGAAGTTGTGATAATCGGCACTCAAGGAGGAGAGTCGATAAGCGCCGAGGAGATAGCACATCTGTGCGGTACCATTAACTATGAAGTAGTCTGTTGTATATCTTCCAGAGTTCCAAGGGTCTATGAGAAAGGAGAAAACCAATGAAACTACGCGACATCATTGGAAATGAGATATTGAATCAAATAAATGCCGATCAGGATAAGACAAACAAAGATGGTTTTCCTTTTGTTTCCGATCTTCGTCCGGGAAGTTCTGTGCTTTCTGTTTTCAAAATTCATTCTAAGAGAATTCAAGAAGCTAGAGACGGGAAGAAGTTTCTTTTACTAACACTTTCCGATAAAACGGGAGCTATACGAGCAATCGACTGGTTTAACGCAGAACACAATGATTCCACGCTGGAACAGGGTACGGTAGTAAGAATCTCCGGTCGAGTAGTTGTCTATGAAGACAGAAACCAGCTAAATCTTGATTCGGAAGGGATCCAGATTCTTGAGGTTGGACAGTACGATCATGAGAGATTCATGGCCGTCACGACGAAAGATATTCCTCAGATGTACGATGATCTTCTTAGTCTTGTTGGAAGAATGAGGGATGAGCATATTAAGGCACTTCTAAAAGATATCTTTGAGAACGACAAGAAGTTCATCGAGAAGTTCATTGTTTCTCCAGCCGCTTCTAAGGTTCACCACGCTTATAAGGGAGGTCTTCTGGAGCACACAATGTCTGTCGCTGAACTATGCGAATTTTTCTCGACGAAGTATGGAGATTCCGTTGATGGAGATCTTCTAATATCGGGGGCATTGTTACATGATATCGGTAAAGTGTACGAGTACACGATTACTCCGACTGGAATTGAGAGGACAAATGATGGCGAATTGGTGGGACACATCGCCATGGGCATAGAGATGGTCAGCAAGGCTATATCTAAAATTCAGGGCTTTCCCCGCTATCTTCAGACTGAAATAAAACATCTCCTCTTGTCACATCACGGGGAAATGGAATGGGGCTCACCTGTAATTCCAAAGACGACGGAAGCAATTGTTCTTCATATGGCAGACGATTTGGATTCGAAGGTTGCTCAATTTAGAGAAATTGAAGAAAGGGAGTTCAACGGTTCAACTGCTTCATGGAGCAATTACGATCGTTTTCTTAACAGAAGAGTGTTCATGAAAAACAGAAGATCCGGCGACTGAAATAGTTAGGAGTGATACTTTGCCAGACAAACTTGTAATCGTTGAATCGCCGGCAAAGGCGAAAACGATCAGTAGATATCTTGGGAAGAACTATGAAGTCACCGCTTCCAAAGGGCATGTTAGGGATCTCCCAGAATCTAACATCGGACTTCATCCTGAAACTTTGGAACCTACTTACGAAGTTCTTAAAGGTAAGGAAAAGGTTGTACAAGAGCTTTCTAAGAAGTCAAAGGGGAAACAGGTGCTTCTTGCTTCAGACCTTGATCGTGAAGGAGAAGCCATCGCATGGCACATTTCCGAACTTCTGGGTCTTCCGCAAAATGAGAAGAATAGAATAGTCTTCAATGAGATAACGGAATCTGCAATAAAGGATGCAATACTTCATCCAAGAGAGATAGACATGTCTAAAGTCGAGGCTCAAGTAGCTAGAAGGGTTCTCGATAGAATTGTGGGGTACAAAATCAGCCCAATTTTGTGGAGAACTATGAAGAGAGGGCTAAGCGCTGGAAGAGTCCAGTCAGTAGCTCTAAGATTCATGGTGGAACTTGAGAAGAAGATAGTAGTATTTGAACCGCATCGATTCTTTAAGATATTTGCGAACGTTGGCGAGGATCGGTTCTCTCTTTCTCGAATCGAAGGAAAAAAGTTCAATGACAAGTCTGTAACCAGCGAAGAGAAGAGAGATGAAATAATTAAAGAACTTTCCTGCGGAATTCTTCACGTCAAAAATGTTAAGGAACGTACCTCCAAGAGAAACGCACCAATGCCTTTTATTACTTCAACGCTTCAGCAAAGCGCGATAGGTGAGCTGGGCTGGAGCGCGAGTAAAACAATGAAGATTGCTCAGCAGCTCTACGAAGGTATTGAAACAGATCAGGGTCAGATTGCCTTCATTACATACATGAGAACCGACTCGACTAGAATTTCTAACCAGGCAAGAGACAAGGCCGTTGAAATAATTGAAAGTAGATTTGGAAAAGAGTACGTTGGTCCGATGAGATCGGGCAAGAAAGGTAAGAAGATTCAGGACGCCCACGAGGCTATAAGACCAACTTATCCTGAGAACGATCCAGAGAAGGCGAGAAAACTTCTATCGGGTGACAATCTTAGGCTATATGCTCTCATATGGAACAGATTCATAGCTTCTCAGATGGCAAGCGCGGAATACTCTGTGACCGACGTTGAACTAGAGGACGGAAATGACAAATACATTCTTAGTTTAACTGGAGAGAGAAGGCTCTTTGACGGTTATGAGAAGATAGTCTCGAGATCATCTAAGAGAGAGATAGATCGGGATTATAAAATAGGCGAAGAGATAAAGCCTTCTAAGATCGAATGGGAGGAAGATACGACTAAACCCCCCTCGAGATTCAGTGAAGCCTCTCTTGTAAAGGAGCTCGAAAAAAGGGGAATCGGTCGCCCGTCGACTTATGCGACAATAATCTCTACTCTTCTCGACAGAAAGTATGTACTTCGACAAACGAGAGAACTGAGACCAACACTTCTCGGTGCGGTCGTAAACGAGTTTTTAAATGAGTATTTTCCCGATGTTGTTGATATGAATTTCACCGCAAATATGGAAGAACAGCTCGACGATGTAGAAAGTGGTGCAAAGAAATGGCGAGATGTGGTGATGGGCTTTTATAGCGGATTCAAGACTGATCTGGATGAGATAGATAAGAGAATCAAAAAGGGAGAGTTAAGAATTGAGTTCCCTACAGATAAGGAATGTTCATGCGGTGGGAACTTCAAAGTCGTCTTTGGAAGATATGGTGGGTACTTGAAATGCGAATCTTGCGGTAAGAATGAATCGGTCGATATGACATCCTTCACTTGTGTAATAGATGGGAAGGTAATATTGAAGGATGTTGCAGCGAATCAAAAAATGGAGATAGAGATAGACGAAAAGTGCCCAGAATGTGGTTCTCCACTCGTCATGAGGAAGGGAAGATACGGAGAGTTCATTGCCTGTTCAGCATATCCGAAATGTAAGTACACGAGGAATGTTAGGATCGACGCTCCCTGCCCAAAATGCGGAGGGGTGGTTGAAAAACTTCGAAGCAAGAAAGGAAAGAATTACTTCAAATGTTCAAGTTGTGGAGAGCTCTTCTGGAATGAACCGACAAATGAAAAGTGCGAAATCTGCGGTTCTTATCTATTTCTCAAGGTTAAGCGAGGAGGAAAGAAGGTTCTGTACTGTGAGAAATGCAAAAAGGAATTTGAGATTGGAGAGGATTAATGTCTAGAAGAATTGCCGTTGTTTATGGAGGGTTTTCCGGCGAGAGAGACGTCTCTATAAAGAGCGGAATCAACATTTCGAAATCTCTCGAGAGGCTCGGCGCCGAGGTGATCGCTTTTGATCTCAAGAGAGATAGAATTGCGAGTCTACTCAGTTTGAAGGCCGATCTCTTTTTTCTTGCCCTACACGGCAAGTTCGGCGAAGATGGTACAGTACAGGGATTAATGGAACTTGCGGGACTGCCATACACTTCTTCTGATTCAATGACAAGCGCGGTTTGCTTCGACAAAGAGATTACATACAGGCTAGTGAAACCGGAAGTCAATCTTCCTCTATGGAAGAAGGTCATTAGCGAGAAGGATCTCGAAGGCTGGAAGATATTTCCATGTGTAATAAAGCCAGCAAGAGAAGGATCGAGTATTGGAGTATTTATCTGTGACGACCCTTCAGTCCTCATTGATAGAACCAGGTTACTGCTTGACGCGTACGACTCTCTTCTGCTCGAAGAGTATATTGATGGAAGAGAGATAACCGTTTCGATCATTGATTCAAGGGGAGGTATTAGAGTCCTTCCGGTTCTCGAGATTAAACCGAAAAGACGTTTTTATGATTACGAAGCCAAATATACTCCTGGTTTAACTGAATTTGTCGTTCCCGCCCAGATAGAAAAAAGCTCACTTGAAACGATTATGGAAAAGTCGGTCGCGGTTTACAGACTTCTTGGCTGCAGGGATTTTGCGAGGGTAGATGGGATATTAAAGGGAGGAGTGTTCTACTTTCTTGAGGTAAATACCATACCCGGTATGACTGACTTGAGCGACCTGCCGATGTCGGCGAGAGCGGCCGGAATGACCTTTGATGATGTCGTTCTAGATATAATTGAGGCGGCCGACAAAAGAAATAGGAGGTAATCATGAAGACTTTTCACGGTACTACAATACTCGTTCTCAGAAAGAAGGAAAAGACGGTCATAGTTGGAGATGGCCAAATAACTATTGGAGATACTGTAATGAAAGGTACGGCGAGAAAGGTTAGGAAACTTGGCGATGGTTCCGTTCTTGCTGGCTTTGCGGGCTCAGTAGCTGATGCAATGACTCTTTTTGAGAAGTTCGAAGAAAAACTGCGTGAATCTAACTCTAATTTGAAGAGGGCGGCCGTGAATTTGGCTAAGGATTGGAGGACAAACAAGATCCTTAAGAATCTTCAAGCACTTCTCCTGGTAGCTGACAGAGAGAGTATCTTATTGATATCTGGGAACGGCGAAGTGATAGAACCCGATGAAGAAGTTTTGGCAATCGGTTCTGGAGGGTCCTACGCACTAGCAGCGGCGAGGGCTCTTTTGAGAAACAGCCAACTGGAAGCGGAGGAGATTGCTGTTAAGTCCATGGAGATAGCTAGTGAAATCTGCATATACACAAACACAAATCTCACCATGGAAACACTCGGAGGAGAGAAACAATGAATAGAGAAGAACTTGACGAGTTGACTCCAAAAAAAATCGTGGAGGAGCTTGACAAATACATCGTAGGACAGGACAAAGCTAAGAGGGCAGTTTCTGTTGCGATGAGAAACAGGATCAGAAGACAAAAACTCCCCGAAGAGATGAGAAGAGACGTAATACCAAAGAACATTCTGATGATGGGGCCTACAGGAGTAGGAAAGACGGAGATCGCTAGAAGATTGGCCGAGCTCACAGGTTCACCCTTCACAAAAGTTGAGGCCACCAGGTTCACCGAAGTGGGGTACGTCGGGAAGAATGTCGAATCAATAATCCGAGAGCTGGTAGATGTAGGCGTCAACATGGTAAAGCAGGAAAAGATGAGCGAAGTAGAGGGAAAGGCATCCTATCAGGTTGAAGAGAGAATTCTGGAGGCTCTTGTTCCTGGACCTCAGACGAAAGCATCGGGTCCCAGGAACATTCTTGAGTTGTTTCAAGGCCAGCAGCAACCGAAGCCGAGTCAAGAAGAGGTCGAAAGAATAAGGAATCGCAGGGAAGACTACAGAGATAGACTGAGAAGCGGCGATCTCGAGGATCTCGACATCGAGGTAGAAATTGAAGATCACAGTCAGCAGATGATAATGATTCCGGGAATGGAAGAAATGGGAATCGACATGTCAGGTGTTCTAGGCGGAATGGTACCGAAGAAGACCAAGAGAAGAAAAATGAGGATTGCTGATGCTCGAAAGACGCTTCTACCCATTGAGGCTGAAAAGCTTTTGGATATGGATAAAGTTGTAGCCGAAGCGATCGATAGGGTGCAGAACCGAGGTATGGTCTTTATTGATGAGATTGATAAGATTACTTTTAGAAGTGGTTCCCATGGTCCCGATGTTTCAAGAGAGGGAGTTCAAAGAGATCTTCTGCCGATCATCGAAGGGACCACAGTAACGACAAAGTACGGTCAGATAAAGACCGATTACATTCTCTTCGTTGCTGCGGGAGCCTTTCACACTGCCAAGCCTTCAGATTTGATTCCAGAGTTCCAGGGAAGGTTTCCGATCAGGGTCGAGCTTGATGCGCTTTCTCAGAAGGAGTTTCTGAGAATCCTTGTCGAGCCAAAGAATGCTATAACAAAGCAGTACATGGCTTTGCTGGAGACTGAAGGAGTAAGAGTCTCGTTCACTGAAGACGGTTTGAAAGAAATCGCGCGGATTTCCCACAGCTTGAATGAGAAAATCGAGAACATTGGAGCTAGAAGACTCTACACAGTTGTTGAGAAAGTACTCGAAGAAGTCTCTTTCAATGCTCCTGAAGTCCCGCAAGAAATCGTAGTTGACATAAACTATGTTAATGAGAGGATCGGCGAAATTGCTGCCGATGAAGACTTGAGTGCATTCATTCTGTAATGGAAAGAGTTGAGTACGCAGCAATAGCACTTTCTGGAGATTTTTCTCCAAAAGAGATGGAAGAGATCGAGAGTTCGGGAATTTCAGGCACTAACCTTTTCAGATGTCGGACCGATCTAAACAAAGTTAAACTGAAGAGGTTTCAGAAGAGTTTTCCCAATGTGGCTAAGATTCTCTCCAGGATTACGAATTTCATAACATTCAAGGATGCGCAGTATCCTGAAACTCTGAGGAAGATCTTTGAA
Source organism: Kosmotogaceae bacterium (assembly GCA_016933635.1). Taxonomy (GTDB): domain Bacteria; phylum Thermotogota; class Thermotogae; order Petrotogales; family Kosmotogaceae; genus Mesotoga. The sequence continues at coordinate 27,726 of JAFGAP010000015.1, read as the reverse complement.
CCGCCTTCTGTTATATTCTTTGAGGGCGATCCTGGACTTCTAAATTCAAGAAATATCCTGGCCATAGTGGGTTCGAGGAAAGCGGATGGATATGGAGCATCGATTGCCAAAGAATATGCAAAGTCGCTCTCTGAGAAAGGGCTAACCATTGTGAGCGGTCTTGCGGTCGGTATTGATGCTCAGGCTCACATCGGGGCTCTCGATGGTAGAGGCTCTACAATCGGAGTACTGGGGACAGGTATCGATGTTACTTATCCAGCAAGCAACAGAACGCTCATAAAGTCGGTTATGCAAAAGGGGTGTGTGATTTCTGAATACCTTCCCGGAACGCCGCCTCTAAAGCAAAACTTCCCGAAGAGGAACAGAATTATTTCAGGCTTGGCCAGGGCAGTCTTTGTAGTGCAGGCTACTATGAGAAGCGGCTCGCTGATTACAGCCAGACTCGCGCTTGAAAACGGAAGGGACGTTTTCGCTGTGCCTGGAGACATCAACAGAAGGAATTCCGAAGGCACAAACTGGTTAATTAAGAATGGAGCAAAGCTGATTTCCGAGTGCGTAGACATTATCGATGAGTTTCCTGAAATCTCATTCGAGGAATCTCAGATAGGGAAATTGCAGTCAAGAGTCCTTGATCTTCTTGGCAATGGTCCCCTCACTTTTGGCGAATTACTCTTGATGACAGATTTTTCCAGCAAAGATCTGATTGTTGAGCTCACAAATCTGCAGTTAGGAGGCTACATTTACGAGGAAAACGGGCGATGGAATAGAACTTAGTGCATGTGAGCTGGTATAATCGTGATGAAATGCAGAAGTAGGGATTAGATTGGAGGGAGAGAAATGCCATACGTAAATACGAAAGAAATACTCGAAAGAGCTAATAAAGAGTTCTATGCCGTACCGGCACTAAATATCAACAATCTTGAATTTCTGCAGGCAATTATTGATGCCGGAGTGGAGGAACATTCTCCAGTAATCATTGAAACTTCCGAGGGTGCGATTAAGTATGCAGGAAATGGTGATATTAAGCTGGGAGCAAAGCTTTTCGTATCAATGGTCGAAGGCTATGCGAGGAATGTCGATATTCCCGTTGCATTGCATGTTGACCACGGGAAGAACTTCAATGTAATCATGGCGGCAATTCAGGCCGGCTATTCATCAATAATGATTGATGCATCCGAATACGCGTTTGAAAAAAACGTTGCAGAGACGAAGAGAATTGTGGAGATAGCTCATAGTCTTGGCGTATCAGTCGAAGCCGAACTAGGCAGACTCGTTGGAATAGAGGATAACGTTGTTGTTGAATCTCATGAAGCTGCACTGGTTGACCCGGATGAGGCAAAGTTGTTTGTTGAAGAGACGGGAGTGGATTTTCTAGCGCCTGCAATAGGGACTAGCCATGGAGCTTTTAAATTCAAGGGAGAAGCGAGACTTGATTTTGCAAGACTCAAGAAGGTAAAGGACTTAACAGGCCTACCGCTCGTCTTACATGGAGCTTCAAGTGTTCCGGAGGACATTAAGAAGCTTGCCGAAACCTATGGAGCCGATTTCAAGGGAGCTAAGGGAGTTCCCGGGGAAATCCTTGCTGAATCGGTGAAGTACGGAATAAACAAGGTGAATACCGATACCGATCTAAGAATGGCTTTTATTGCTTCGTTGAGAGAGTTTCTTTCGAAGAATCCCGGAGAGTTTGATCCGAGGAAATACTTTAAGACACCCAAGGAATTGGTAAAGAATGTTATCAGAGATAGACTTAGACTTCTAGGTTGTTCTAATAAAGCATAGACGGAGGTGTCGAATGAAGATCCTTGTAATTAATTGCGGCTCGTCTTCAATTAAGTACCAGCTTCTTGATGCCGCAAGTGAAAATGTATTGGCTAAAGGGTTGCTTGAGAGGATAGGTATATCCGGATCAAAACTCTCTCATAGGAAGGGTGACAAGAAATTCGAGTTCGAAAAGGACATTTCCGATCATACTGAAGGCCTCGAACTGATAATTGAGGTTCTTCAGTCAGAAGAAACTGGAGTCGTGAAGAACATCAACGAAATTGAGGCCGTCGGTCATAGAGTGGTTCACGGCGGAGAGAGATTCGCATCTTCCGTTTTAATAGACGATGAAGTTGTAAGTGAGATAGAAGCGAACAATTTCCTTGCTCCTCTTCACAATCCGGCCAACATAGAGGGTATTGTTGCAGCGAAGAAGATTCTTCCATCTGTCCCTCACATCGGGGTTTTCGATACAGCATTCCACCAATCGATGCCGGAATCATCATATCTCTACGCCATACCTTACGATCTATACAGAAAATACAAGATAAGAAGATATGGTTTCCACGGTACTAGCCATAGATATGTCGCGGAGAGAGCAGCTATCGTGATGGAAAGACCTCTTAAAGAATTGAAAATTATCACTGCTCATATTGGGAACGGTGCATCAGTTGCGGCAGTCAAGAACGGGAGGTCTGTTGACACATCCATGGGATTCACGCCTCTCGAGGGGCTCGTCATGGGGACGCGATCCGGTGACATTGATCCGGCTATAGTCCCTTTCTTGCAGGAGCAAGAAGGATTGTCGGCTGGAGAAGTAAACAACCTGCTTAACAAAGAAAGCGGTATGTATGGACTTACTGAAAGGCAGTTCAGTGATATGAGGGATATAGAGGAACGTGCAATGAAAAACGAGCCGATTTGTAAACGGGCACATGATGTATATGAATACAGACTGGCGAAATATATCGGCGCTTACGCGGCGGCAATGAACGGAGTCGATGCGATAGTATTCACTGCGGGCGTGGGGGAGAACAGCCCCTACTTGAGAGCAAATGTAATTGACAAGTATCTCGGATATCTTGGTATATCGATAGATGTAGAAAAGAATAGAATCAGAGGGAAAGAGATTATGATTTCCACGACTGATTCGAAGGTGAAGGTCTTCGTTATCCCGACTAATGAAGAACTTGTTATCTCTAGAGATACCACTAAGATAGTTAAGAATGGTTTGAAGGAATTGAAACTATGGGAAGAGTGAAAGGTGATGACGAGACATTAGGGAAATCGTTCTGGAGGGTGATACCAAACTTGCCGGGCAAGGTGAGAAAGCAGATTACTACTATGTGGTATCATCGGGCGGGCTTATCCTCAAAGGATTCGATTCTGAAGACAAGGTCTATTTGGAAGGAGATCTTGCTGATCCACTTTCGATAGTTGGTGGGGAACACAGCGGGGACCTTGTTTGCGTTGGTGATTCTGCAATTCTTGTTGGTGACAGGGACGAGCTGAAAGAGTATCTAGTCTCCAGACCTGAAAGGCTGGAGAAGCTGTTTGTCGATGTTGAAAAAGAGCTGCGTATGTGCAGTGGAAAAGGGTCTTTTGATCTCGATGAGTTTACTGCATCGCTTGTCGAAAAAAAGCAGAGTTGGCTTGAAGAGTATCCTCCGCTTCTTTTTGGAGAGAAATCGCTCTACCGAAAGGGTATCAAACTGATAGAGCGGAAAGATTATCCCTCTGCTCAAGAGGTTTTACGAAGCTACCTTGATCAATATCGGAATTCCCCTTTGTCAAGACCTGTTAAGCTGTTCTATGCTTTTAGTTGTTTTCTTAACGATATTCTTGAAGATGCACTAGCTTCAATAATGGATATTTTGGAATCCGCAGAAGATGAAATCTCAATGATCGCGAGGTTTTTCGTCTGTCACATGGGTCTATTTGAATCCGGCTTCAAGTTTCTGTATAAGGGACCGAGATATAGCTCGGATCTCTTCCGGATTCTAAAATCGGATCATCGTAGGATAAGAAAGGCAGTTTCAGACAGAACCGTCTTTGAAGAAGGTAAGAGGGCCGGAAGCGTGCTATTTCTTCTCAAGGGTGAGATGATTCTTCTGAAAAAGAGGGGGGACAAGAACTCGGTGTTGTTTACGCTCAAATCGCCAAGCTCCATTGGCGAGATTCAGGTTCTTTCAAGAAGCAAATGGGATACAACATTGAAAATCAAGAGTAATTCAGAATACATGCTGATCGATAGAGAAAGTCTCGTTCAGTATTTGATACACAAGTCTCCCCAGGACGGATTTAGGATGATTGAGTACCTACTTGGATACATAAGACAAACGAGTGCTTCTTAAGGCCCTTCAATGGATTTTAAGAATCATCTCGCTCTGCTTTAGGAGGATTTCCGGTTCGAATTCCTGGACTTCGGTGAATAGAGGGTCGCTGTCGGGCACTGTTGGGAATAGTGGCGTGAGATTCTTGCTTTTCGCAATACTGCAGATTGCGCCTATTGCTTCTTTGAAGGAAGCAGCTCTAGTTGGGCCACAGTCCTTAACATAAAAAACTGAATCCCTCTCCTGCCATATGCAATAAGCAATTTCTCGACCTTGTTCATCTATTACTGTATCGAAGTTGTATCTCTCAAGGTGATGAAACGACGCAGGCTCTCTTTCCCATTCTGGACTTCGCTTGTACTTGTCCATTACATATAGTGCGTATTCAACTACCTTTCCTGAATCGGATTCCTTAATAGAAAAATCGCCAGTTCCCGGCCTTCTTATGAAGAAAGTGATTAATTCACGTCTATGTCTGAATCCAAACTTTTCATAGAAATCAATCGCTCTTTTGTCTTTTTCAGGGACTTCCAGGATAATTCGATCGCAACCTTTCCATTTAGCAATTCTAACTGCCTCGTCAACCATTTTGAATCCGACGCCTTCTCTTCTAAAACTGGGAATGACGCCCATAAGATCTATCCTGGCCCTTTTTTCTCTGAAACTGAGCAAGACTATTCCCACATGTATGCCCTCTGCTTTCATGACAAATGATTCTGAAAGAGAAATGTTGTTCTCTCTAACGTCTCTTTCAAAGCTTTCAAGAGTCCAGTGCATCCTGAGTACGTAGTCGGAAAAGACTAAGTTCAGAACATTGACAACATCGACCTTTGAAAGCTCCTGGATTTTTTGGAAAGAGTTGTTATTCAACTTTCTTCTGCCTCGCTTTCCTAAAGTAATTGTGTTCTTCAGTCAGTTCAATCAGGAGTTCATTCATTCTCCAACTGAGATTTGTTTCAGTGATAGTGGCAAAGACCCACTCTCTACCAGTATATTGGCGGATTGTCTTGATCGCATTTCCTAAAGACTTATCGTCAAAACCATCAAATACTGCATAGCATAGTTCATCTTCTCCGTTGATTATCTTTTCTTCCCTAACTCCTTCCCCCTTTTCCAGTATTTCTTTGACTATCTCTTTTTCTCGTCCCTTGCAGTTGATCATCGAGGCTTCGGTGAACAAGTCTTGTAGTTTGTCAATAGCAGACCCATCACAGTAAAGGAGTATCGAACGTTTGTGTCCTGCTTCAATCATCTAATCACCTCGACACAATTCTAGCATAGCGTTATCAACGCAAAGGAAGTAAAAGGCAGAGAGGTCTTTTCCCCCGCAAGACGAAATAGTATAGAGATCGACACTCAGAACCAATTCATACGGTAAGAATTCGGGGAGACAACGACTGCTATAACAGGTTATAATTAAGGGGGAGGGCAGATCAGATAATGCATATTGGAAGATTTAGAGACTTCAGCATGAGAGTATTCTGGGGAATTGTGGAAAGGGATCTTGTGATCCCTCTTCATGTCAAAGCGGAATCAACGGGAAGCTTTTTCCATACTTTAGAAGAAATTCCGAGTATTCTGCAGAACCTCGGTTCTACTGACCGAGTAAACCTCTCTGACTTAGAGGTTCTCTCACCGATAACTAGTCCTTGTAGAATCATATGTCAAGGAAAGAATTATCTCGACCATCTCCTGGATTCAGGTATAAGAGAAGATGACAAGAAGTACAATATGTTCTTCAATAAATCATCGGCTTCTGTTAACGGTCCAAGCTCGCCGATTGTGAGACCAAGGGGAGTTCGCCTTCTCGACTATGAAGTTGAGCTCGGTTTGGTAATGAAGGCGTCTATTGATAGGCCTATCAATGTTGATTTCTCTCATTTGCACGAGTACATCGGCGGAATCGTTATAGGCAATGATATTTCAGCAAGGGACATTCAATTACCTCAATCTCAGTTCTTCAAGGGAAAGAGCTATCGGACATTCTGCCCGTTCGGACCCTTCATCTTTCTGATGGGCAGAAATGAAATGAAGTATCTGGAGAGTTTAACGGTTGAGCTCAAAGTAAATGGAGTGACAAAACAGAGAGCTTCAACTTCGAACATGATATACAAACCATGGGAAACGTTGTCGGAATTGAGCGAATTTTCCGATCTCGAGGCCGGAGACGTTATACTTACGGGTACACCAAAGGGAACGGCTCTAAGTCAAAAAAAAGGTTTGCGCACTTGGTTTAGAAGATTACTTAGCGAATCGAAAAGATGGGAGATATTCATCAGAGAACAGGAGAAAGGTGGAAGATACCTGGTAAATGGAGACGTAATAGAATCGAGGATATTCTCTTCAGATGGCAGGATAGACCTTGGTGTTCAAAGAAACAGAGTCGTTGATGAGGAGGAAATTGATCATGATAGGAATTATCTGTGATTCTGTAGTAGATCTTCCTTTGGAATTGGCGGAAAGAGATGATGTTTACGTCGTCCCTATTATGGTAGTCCTCGGAGAGAAATCCTACCGCGAAGGTGTCGAAATAAGCAAAGCGGAAATCGCCGATTATCTGGACAACAACTTCGCCATGACATCACTGCCAAGCCCGGCAGACGTAACGGAGGCCTTTGAAGCAATGTATTCAAAAGGTTATGATGAGCTGCTTGTGGTGAACCTTTCCAGCGGACTGAGCGGTACTCACAATCTTTTCAAGACAATCAGTGAACAGTTTGTCAGTGAACATCACTCGGTAACAATTGAGTCGGTTGATTCTCTATCCCTATCAGGCGGAATTGCGATGCTGGTTCACAAGGCGATAAGAATGAAGGAAAGAGGAGATTCTCTTAGGGTGATTGCCTCAGATCTTAGAAGCAGGGCTGGAATAAAAAACATTGTCTATTTTGTTTTACCGACACTGAAGTACCTAAAACAAAGTGGGAGAATTGGCAAGCTTGAAGGATCAGTTGGAGAGATTCTTAATGTAAAGCCGATAGGGACAATTAGCAGTGGTGGAATTTTCACGCTTTCAGGTAAGGCGCGTGGAATGAAAAAAGCAGTAGAAAAGATGGTGGATCGCCTACTCGACGCTGTTAAAGGAAAAAAAGTACTATGCCTGGCTCTTTATCATTCTGGAAACGATAGCGATACTCTCTCACTCGTTGAATGGGCCAAGCTAAAAATCAACTCTCTTTCTGAAACACTTCTTACTGGAGAGCTTTCTTCGGCAATACTGGTCCACGGTGGTAGAGGGATCATAGGCGTTGGCGCGTTAGTTGCTTGAAAAACCGTTTCAATACTCAGGTCATTTCGAGAGGCCGCTTAAACCAAGATAACTAAATAATAACCCAGAAGTGGGACAGTCGATTTATGACAAGCAATACCGAGTAAACAGAAAGCAGAAGCATGAATCAATAGTAATCGCATCTTCATTAGCAATAATCTTCTATAATCACTTCTCAGAGAATCAGACTCAGTGCACCTAGATTTCGGTGGCATTAACGATTTTGTTATAATGGAACCGATTCCAAATCGCTAATCACTGGAGGATGGATTCTCTTGAAAAAGCCCACAATAAAAGATGTAGCATCTCTTTCTGGCGTTGGAACCGGTACCGTTTCAAGGGTGCTTAATGGCGGTTCCGTTAAAGAAACAACAAAAATTAAAGTAATGAAAGCGATTGATAAGCTTGAATATCAGCCGAATCAGATGGCGAGAACACTTGCAGGAGGTAAAACCAAAAGGATTCTCTTCCTCATGCCCGAGATCAGGACGGAATTCCACTGGAGAGTCATGAAGTCGTTTGATGATTATCTGGACAAGATGAATTACGAGATGGTGATTTATCCTGTTTTTTCCGATGGGAGGCTGAAGAAACTTAGGAGGGAGCCGTCTCTTCTTGAGAATACGGATGGCGCCGTTATTTGTACGATGAATATTGAGTTTCTATCTAGAAAGTATATTGATTTCGGAACCAATATTGTTCTATTTGAAGCACAATCCGATGAGTATGACTGCGTCTATCTAGATAATGTCTTGGGTGGAAGAATGGCCGCTGAAGTACTAATTGAATGCGGTTCCACGGATCTGTTTGTTATCTCTTTCGAAGAGGAAAACACCATTTTGGCAACTGAAAACTTTGAAAATAGAATACTGGGATTCACGAGTTATCTAGAAGAAAAAGGTTATAAGTTCAATCAGGAGAGACTTGTCTACTCATCCTTCTTTTTTGAGACGGCGCATGAAAGAATCGCTGCGATTCTGTCTGAGTATGATAGACCAGGAGTCTTTGCATTAGCAGACAATTTTGCCCTTGAAGTATTACAGACGGCATCTGCAATGAAGAAAATTCCGGGAAAGGACTTCTTTCTTGTGGGTTATGACAACCAGAGTTGGACTGAAAGGGCTGGTTTGACTACAATCGAGCAGCCAATGGAAGATATGGGTAGGAAAACGGCCGAGCTGATTATTCAGAAGATTGAGAGTCCGGGTCAGTATGTTCAACCCGTGAAGTTTTTACCGAGTTTGAAACGCAGGAAGACGGCTTGACCTGAATCTATTCTCTAGGAGGAGTTATGGCCAGGAAAGATAAGCTATCATTAGCGCAGAAGGAACAGAGAACCGCTTACAAATTGCTCATTCCAGCTTTGCTGATCTTAGCATTGGTGGCGTTCTACCCGTTGTTTCAGGTCTTCTACACGAGCTTCACAGATAAGGTTTTTGCTTCTGGAACAGATGAAGCACCAAAACTCATTGGATTTGAAAACTACAAGAGCCTGTTGGGCTTGACTGTTATGGAGCTGCCGAAAGTTGTTGATGAAACAACGGGCGAGGCTTCAATTGATGAGGATACTGGAAAACCAGTTTACGAAAGGGCGATTAGAGTCTTGCCTAGAAGTCCAGTAAGGTACAGAGAATGGTTTCAGTTCTCTCTTTTTGGACGTCGTTATGTGGTGGGTGCGAGGGATCCGGAGTTTATGAAAGCAATCTGGAATACCCTTGTTTTTGCAGTAATCTCGGTCTTTCTAGAGACAGTGCTCGGTCTAGGAGTTGCGCTTGTTGTCAATAGCAACTTCAGAGGGAAAGGTATCATGAGAGCAACAATGCTTGTTCCATGGGCGGTAATCACTGTTGTATCTGCAAGGATTTGGGAATGGATGCTGCAGCCGACTAGAGCCGGTCTCTTCAACACAGTACTGAGCAAGTTAGGCTGGGGAGATGGAGACCTTTCATTTCTAAGTATGCCGGCTCTGCAGATGCCTACCCTTATTGCTGTTGACGTATGGAAGACTACACCGTTCATGGCTCTCCTGATTCTTGCGGGTCTCCAGCTCATTCCAAGAGAGCTATACGAGGCAGGAAGAGTCGATGGGGCTGGAAGGCTAAAGCAGTTCCTTTCTATCACTTTGCCTCTGTTGAAACCCACGCTGGCCGTTGCACTGATATTCAGAACTCTCGATGCCTTAAGGGTCTTTGACGTCTTTCAGGTTCTTATGGGAAATCGGATGTACTCTATGGCCTCCTACAACTACTATCAGCTTATTGGAAACAGGAACATGGGTCTTGCCTCGGCCATCGGTGTCATCATCTTCTTTCTCATAGGAATCTTTGCAATTATCTACATGAGGCTTATGGGAGTTGATAAAGAATGAAGAAAAACAATCTGATCTGGCTCATTGGGAAGATCGCTTTCTGGATACTGGTGATATTCATTTTCTTTTATATGCTTTTTCCGTTCTACTGGGCAGTTAACTCGTCGCTGAAATCCGAAGCTCAGCTTCAAATGACTCCGGCGACCTTTCTTCCAGTCAATAGTGAGGGGAGATTTGCTCCAACGCTTCAGAATTATGTTGCCGTTTTCAACGACGGCACGTTTGTAAGAGCGTTGTGGAACAGTACAATAGTGGCTGGTTTGACAACGCTTCTTGCATTGGGTGTAGGTTCCTTTGCAGCCTATGCAATGGGCAAGCTTCGCTTCAAAGGAAAGAAGCTCACTCTTTATCTCATTCTTTCTCTAACTATGTTTCCTCAGATAACTGTCCTTTCCGGCTTGTATGCCGTTATTAATACACTGAATCTAGGAGCAAGAATAAGTCTGATTCTTTCTTATATGATATTTACCTTACCATTCACAACCTGGGTTCTGACTGCATTTTTTAAGGAACTCCCTACCGAGATAATGCAGTCGGCCTGGGTAGATGGTGCAACGCCTTTCCAGACTTTCTATGTGATTCTGTTGCCTCTTACTGCCCCTGCTCTTGTTACAGCCGGTCTCCTAGCCTTTATAGCTGCCTGGAACGAGTATATATTCGCCCTAACTTTCACCACTATCGCTCCGGAGGCAAGAACTATTCCGGTAGCGATTTCCTTGTTCACTGGTTCTGTTTCGAGACAAGTCCCATTTGGGGAGATCATGGCTGGTGCGGTGATTGTCACTATTCCTGTAGTGGTTCTTGTCTTCATTTTCCAGCGAAGGATAGTTCAAGGATTAACTGCGGGAGCAGTTAAGGGCTGACGAGTTCTTGAATTTTAGAAGGACGTGGTCTGAAAAAGTGGGAGGTGATCCAAAAGGTATTTTGACTGAAAGGTTCTAAGATGATTTTTTTACTGAGATCATTACAGAAGGAGGGTTTTTTATGAAGAAAGTTCTATTGACACTTATGGTAGCGATGTTTGCGTTGGTAGCTGTTTCCGAAACAGTTATTACGGTCGCCGCAGGCGCTGTTGGTCAGGAGCTTGAGCTGACCAAGAAGGCAGCGGAGATGTACATGGAGATTCACCCGGATGTCACTGTTAAGGTGCTTGACACACCTGATATGGTCCAGGACAGACTGGGTCTGTACTTGCAGTTTCTTGAGGCGAAAAGCCCGGAAATCGACGTATACCAGGTGGATGTAATCTGGCCGGGCGATCTTGCACAGCATTTTGTGGATCTTTATGAGTACAATGCAGATAAAGTTGTATCTATGCACTTTCCTGCGATTGTCGAAAACAATACAGTTGACGGAAAACTGGTAGCTATTCCGTGGTTTACAGATGCAGGGCTTCTATATTACAGGACCGATCTTCTGGAGAAGTACGGGCTTAATCCACCGGCCACCTGGGACGAACTTGAAGAAGCGGCAAGTATTATTCAGGAGGGTGAAAGAAAGACGAACCCTGATTTCTGGGGATTTGTCTGGCAGGGTAATGCTTACGAGGGCCTAACATGTGATGCACTTGAATGGTTGGCTTCCAATGATGCAGGAACAATTATCAGCTCAGACAAAAAAATCACAATTGCCAATGCGAATGCTGTCGAGATCCTCGAGAAGGTGGCCGACTGGGTTGGAACGATCTCTCCAAGTGGGGTTCTGACATTTGCTGAGGAGGACGCTAGAGCAGTTTGGCAGGCAGGAAACGCTGCATTTATGAGAAATTGGCCTTACGCTTACAGTCTTAGCAAGGGTGAAGATAGTGCCGTTGCGGGTAAGTTTGACGTTTCACCTCTTCCAGCCGGTAAGAGCGGTAGTGGAGCGGCTACACTCGGTGGATGGCAGCTTTCGGTTAGCAAGTACAGCAATAACCCGGAAGTTGCAGCTGATTTTGTGCTTTTCATGGCCGGTTACGAAGTACAGAAGATGCGAGCCGTAGAAGGTTCATTCAATCCGACTATAGGGGCTCTTTACGCTGATTACGAAGTACTAAAGGCAAATCCATTTTTCGGTTCTCTGTATGACGTGTTTGTAAACGCAGTAGCAAGACCATCAACGGCAACCGCTCCAAGGTACAATGAAGTATCTACCCTGTTCTTCAAGGCAGTTCACAGTATTCTCTCTGGTACTGCGGATGCCAGGAACGCTCTTGAGGAGCTCGCCCTTGATCTCGAAGATTTGACGGGATTTGAGGTCGTTTGGGGTTTCTAAGACCAATTTACGATTATATGCTGGCTCCTTATGGAGCCAGCATATCTTCAGTTCTAACCGGAAGAAGGTGGAGAGATGAGGAGTACGCAGGTAAATAAAAAGCTACTGAAGGATTATCAGCCCTTCGTAGAGAAAGAAGCCATTGAAAGAATCATCGAGCTTTCAAGAGAACTCAAGGGTCTCAGGGTTCTGCATGTGAACGCCACTTCCTTCGGTGGCGGAGTCGCGGAGATCCTTCATACTCTGGTTCCGTTAATGAAAGATTGCGGACTGGAGGTTGACTGGAAAGTGATCGATGCTCCCCCACAATTCTTCGACCTTACGAAGAGAATGCATAACGCACTTCAAGGAAAGGAAGATTTCTTATCTGAAAAAGATAAAAGGCTCTTTGAAAAGGTAGCGAAAGACAATGCACCTTACATTGGCGTCAATGAATACGATGTTGCAGTGTTGCACGATCCTCAGCCGGTTGGGCTTCCTACTTTTGCAGACTTTGGAAGTTGCAAGCTTGTCTGGAGATGCCACATAGATACTTCTTCACCGAACGAGGTCTTTTGGAATTACTTGAATACATTTTTGTCTCGTTACGATGCGGGGATCTTCACTTTAAAAAGCTATGCCAAAGACGGAATTGCCATCGATAAGATTTATGATATTCCACCATCAATTGATCCTTTGAGCAACAAGAACAGAAGGCTACATGAACCGGAAATGAAGGAAGCTATGAAGAAGCTCGGTCTCGTTTCAGGTGGACCGGTTATATCTCAAGTATCGAGATTCGATCCGTGGAAAGACCCAATGGGAGTTGTCGATGCCTATAGACAGCTGAAGCGGAAATTCCCGGATCTTCAGCTTCTCTTAATTGGATCAATGGCTTCAGATGACCCTGAGGGATGGAAGGTTTACGATGATCTCCTTAGATATATTGGGATGGACTATGACGTAAAGGTTCTTTCAAACTTTCATGGCATTGGCGATATTGAAGTAAACGCTGCTCAAAGGATTAGCAGGGTAGTCCTTCAGAAATCACTGCGAGAGGGATTTGCTTTGACTATGAGTGAAGCAATGTGGAAAGAGACACCTGTGATTGGCGGAAATGTAGGCGGAATACCGCTTCAGGTGCATCATGGTGTAAATGGATATCTTGTGGATAGTGTGGACGAAACCGTTGAATACACGGGGAGGATTCTTGAGAATCCTGATCTTGCTAAAGAGATGGGTATGAAGGGATACGAAATAGTGAAGAAACACTTTCTATGTACCAGGCACCTAATGCAGTATCTCGAGCTTTTCCGTGATTTGACGAGATAAGGAAACTCCCGTCCTTGTTGCTAGGGGACGGGTTTCCGATTTCTATAAGCGTTTTCTAGCTTTTGTTTTCTGGAGGTTTTCATACATTGGAAGACCGTTCAGGTAGAGATTAGGCGCCTCCCCCTGTATCAGTGGAAGCGCATAAGATCTGAATTCATCGGTGACAAAGAATCCGTCTTCGGATATGAATTCAGCCGGAAGATCTTTTGTACCATTTGCAATGAATTCAAGAGCGACACTAGTATATTCTTTAAGATAGGGTTTGCTTCTCAATCTACTTATGGAAATCATAACCCCACTTCCTCCTCTAATGGCCTCTCTAACTGCAAGTGCTCCTACTTCAACTGCCTCTTGCCAATCGATCAAGCTTGCAACGTGCCTCGATGATCTCTGAAGGTAATCAGGTAAAGCCACGTGAACTTTGCACTTCAAAGCGTCTCTTATTATCTTCTCTAGGTATTGACCTATCTTTCCCAACTGGACATTTCCAAATGCGTCGTAATAGCCAGCAGTTGATATGAATGAACCATCGGGCCTCTTGAGAGCCTCTGAAGCAACTATTGAACAGTATCCTTCCTTCTTCACAACATCTTCGACTTTTGAAATAAAAGAGTCCTCCACAAAAGGGACCTCAGGAAGGAGGATGATTTGAGGACCGTGAAACCTATCCGTGCTTGCAAGCGAACCAGATGCGGCAAGCCATCCCGAATGTCGTCCCATGGATTCCATAATAAAGACCTTTGTTGAATCACTGTACATTGATTTCAGGTCTCTGGTTGCCTCCATTATCGATATTGCGGTGAATCTTGCGGCCGATCCATAACCTGGACAGTGGTCAGTTTCAAGAAGATCGTTGTCCACTGTTTTTGGTATACCAACGACTTGCAATTCATAGCCGATCTCTTTGGCCTTTTTGTTTATCTTGTGGGCAGTATCCATTGAATCATTGCCGCCGTTATAGAAGAAAAATCGGATCGAGTGTGCATCGAATACTTTGAATAGCCTCTCGAAATTTTCATCACTGTCTATCTTAGTTCTACAAGAACCGAAGACTGCACCTGGAGTGTAAGGAATTCTGTCTATCTCGCTTCTTGATTCTTCAGTTAAGTCGTAAAGATCCTCATTCAGAATCCCCTTTACTCCATTTATTCCAGCGAAGACTCTATCGATTTCTTTGCTTTCAAGGGCCGCAACCAGTGTTCCATAAGCAGATGCGTTGATTACGGATGTAACGCCACCGGACTGAGCATACAAAGCGTTCTTCATTATCATGGTTCACCCCCTCACTTACTTAAATGATAGCAGACAGCAAAATCTGAGTGAAGGAATTGCCTCTCTGACAGCGCTCTCACCTTGCAGGTTCTGAAAGAGACCGCACAAAGTACTTGTATCAGATATTTATACCGGGAAACTTCATTGATGATCTCTCTCTGTGTGACTTTCACAATCAGCGAAAACCGATTGTTTATTGGTAAATAACCAACTCTCAGAGGAAGCGTACTAAAACTTACTCGACAGCTTTGTCTCTTCCGAAGAAATCAGAAAAATCGGATTTGAAGTATTCTGTTAGACTGCTGCAAATGAGCGATTATATTCCTTGAGACCAAGAGCCAACACTTGAATAGCAATCTTCATTTTTTCTGAAGAAAGAACATAGGCGATTCTAACTTCATTCCTACCTAAACCTTCACTTGAGTAAAATCCTTCTAGTGGGGCAACCATTACTGTGCTCCCATTGTAGGAAAAGTCTGTAAGCATCCATTTTACGAATTCTTCGGCGTTTTCGACAGGAAGCTTGACCGAGATATAGAAAGCACCGGAAGGTTTCTGCATATCTATTCCATCGATTTTGCTCAACTCTTCAAAGACAACATCTCTTCTGAGCTCGTACTCTCTTCTCACTGAATCTGTGTATTCCTTACCCAGTGTAAGGAGGCCAATGGTTCCGAGCTGAGCAATAGTCGGAGGAGATAACCTGGCTTGGGCAAACTTCATCATCGTTTTGTAAACCTCGTTGTTTTTTGTTGCCACACAACCAATTCTCGCGCCACAGCTACTGAATCTCTTCGAAATGCTGTCAACGATAATTATGTCCTGTCCGGAATCTATCGTCATGATTGAAGAAGGTTTTATGCCGTCAAAAACGATTTCTCTGTACACTTCATCACAGATGACATATAGATCATTTCTTCTTGCGAACTCTATGAGTCTACGCAACTCGTCCTCTGTGTAGACTACTCCTGTGGGATTAGATGGATTTGAAAAGAGAATTGCTCTAGTTCTTCCAGTTAATGCCCTGGATAATTCTTCGTCATCGGGCAATCTATATCCGTCCAGTATTCTAGAGGTGGCGGCTCTAACCTTCAATCCCAGCATGTTGGCGAAGCCTTTGTAATTGGCGTAGAAAGGTTCGATTAACATAATCTCATCGCCAGGATCAGCTACGGCTGCTAGCGCAAAGAGAATTGCCTCGCTTCCGCCCGAAGTGACAAGAAGCTCATCGGCCGAAACATCGATTTCCCAAGATCTAAAATACTTTGAAAAAGCCTCCTTAAGCTCTTTTATTCCATCCGATGGTGAGTAAGAGACCACGGAATCGGAAAGTTTGTTTACATAATCATAGAATACTTTTGGAGTTTGAATATCAGGCTGTCCAATATTGAGATGATATACCTTCACACCTCTATCCTTAGCCTTTTGGGAAAAAGGGACTAATTTCCTTATTGGAGAAGATGGCATGAAAGTCCCGCGTTGCGATATTTTCATGTTTTACCTCCTTGGGTCAAAATGATAACCTTTCCGGTTTATTATACAACAACTATTCATTGGTATGAAGGCAGCAATAGACCGTTTGAAGGCGTTAAGTGGTGTTCTGGTCGCATAATCCGACAAAAAAGGCTGCGTAAGCAGCCTTAATGATGGATAGTATAGAAGATTGCTCTTGAGCAAAAGAGCAATTGACTCAATTTCCTCTGTCCTCGAAAGTCACCTCAAGGAGATTAAGTGTTCTATCTGTCTCAAGCTCAAGTACTTTTTGCTCGTCTGATTCGACTTTTTTCAGTTCTTTCTCAATCATATCCATACCTCCTGTATTCGCTTTTTTCCCCCGCTGTTTGTATTTAAATTATAGCACAGTTCATACCTAAACAATAGAAAGAGGGAGTAATAAGGAGATTATGGTCTATAATTGATATTAGATGCCCCTATTTACAGTTAAGGCTGATAAACCAGCGGTATTTGGCTAGCTAGGAGTCTGTCATCTCACTGTTATCGTAAAAGTAGCTGATGCCTCCCCACCTTTTAGATCATTAGCACTTAGCATGATTGTGTTCGATCCAAGCTCCTCAGGAATGAAGGAGTAAATACTTCCCGTAAGAACTCCAGGTCCGTAAATCAGTTCATACCTTAGGTAATCTCCGTCCGGGTCGCTGCTAAACTGCCTGAGGTCCAGCCGCAAAGTCCTAGTCGCAATAGTTGTTTGATCAGGAACAACAAACTCGGGTGGGCGATTGGTGTCCGTAACCAGCAGGTCGAAAGAGTTACTTGTCTGACCTCCCTTTTCATCAGACGCGCTTACTACAATTGTATAAAAACCGTAATCTTCGAAACCCGGTTCAATTATCAGTTCGTTTCCTTCTATTTCTCCCATTCCCTGAATCACTTCGAATGATAGTTCATCACTGTCCGGATCAGATGAGTATTCACCTAGGTCGACAACAAGTCTAGAACCCTCTGCTATCGTGAATCCAGGTATATTCAATTCTGGTGATCTATTGCTCTCCCTAACATCAATTCTTAGGGTAGTCCTCGCAGATCCGCCTTTCCCATCCCCAACTGATATAACTGCTTCATAGCTTCCTGCTGTGCCATAGTCTGCGTCGAAGATGTATGTTCTTCCCTGGATAGTTCCAGAACCAGAAACCAGTGAGAAGCTGAGTGGATCATTATCAGGATCTGAAGCGTATTCTGAAAGGTCAATCGATAGTCTATCGCCCTCCGCGATTCTTCTGGGTAGAATTGAAATCGTGGGCGGATTGTTTGTCTGGACTACAGTGAGACTTGCTGTTCTTTCAGTGAATTCTCCCTTTCCGTCGGAGGCTCTAATTGTTACAGAGTATCTTCCGGGTTCGTTCGACTGGAACGTGTACGTCGACCCGTCGATTCTTCCCGGGCCGTTGAGAAGCTCGAATGCAAGCGAATCTTCGTCAGGGTCAGCAAAGTAATCCTCAAGGTTCAATCTGTATTGTTCACTTTGAGAAACGATGCCTTCCGGAATACTTAAAGCCACCGGAGCTCTGTTCGCAGATTCTATGTTTACCTGAAAGCTTTCTTCAACTACGTTCTTTCCATCCGATATTTCCAGGATTACTGTCTTGGAGCCGACATCCTCGGGTGGGCTCACATAGGAGTAGAGAGTTCTTTGAACCTCACCTGGTCCGGATTTCAAGTTAATTGAAAGTGGTTCATCCTCTGGATCGTTTACAAAAGCTCTCAGGTCCAGAACCAAAGTGCTTCCTTGCTCGAGTGTCTGGTCAGGGACATCAGCAGTAGGTGGAAGATCCTGCGTATCGGCCACTTCCGTTTCTGAAGGCGTTACTGGACTGATTAGACTCGTTGTGGCGGTTTCCGATGCCACAGAAGTTGTGGAGTCTACGGTCAGCTCTGTTGATGATTTAGCAAAGGCTTCATTGGATATTATGAACGTTGAAGCCGCCTTCTCTCCTCTCCCATCTGAAACGGAAATAGTCACCCTCTCATGATTTGAATTAGCGAAGTCAGGTTCGTACGTATAGTTGCTGCCAATTATCTGCCCATTGCCTTCTGTTAATGAATAATTCAGGACGTCAAGGTCCGGATCATTTGCATACTCGTCTAGGTTAATGGAAACCGTTTGCCCTTCGGCAGCCACCTGGGCTGGAATAGAAAGCTCGGGTGGACGGTTTACCTCTCTCACAGTGATTTCAAAGTGAGACTCCGCAATTTGCTCCTTCTGATCTGCTGCTGAAATTGTCACAGAGTGACTTCCCGACTGTTGATAACTAGGTGAAAAAGTATAGAAGTTCTCTCTGATCTCTCCAGGACCTGAAATTTTCGTGTAACTCAGAGATGCCATCTTCTCGTCGCTTGAATAGTCATGAAGATCTATCGAAAGCGTGTCGCCCTCATCGATTATCATATCGGGGATGCTTATTATTGGGGGTTTGTTAAGCATGTCAGGCAGCAGTCGTATTGCAAAAACAACAACTACGACGACCATCAACAAAGCCCAGAAGAACCATTTTCTCATACCGCATAACCTCCATGAAAAACATAATAATTATCAGTTCCATTATAGTTTATTCTTGCTCCATGCCAAAATGAATTCATTTGCGGCAAAATAACCTCTACTATCTGAATAGTCGGCTAAATCATCTATTTTTACTATGGCTCAACTCATTAGATTATACTTCGTTTCTATGTGGGAAAATTTTAACCTAATATCTGACATAAGGGTTAATCAATATGCTAAAATCTATTTGATAGAAAAATCACAATCTATTTTTTCGGCTTAATTAATGAAGATTTCGAATGGAGGTGCTGTCAGGTGCCCGTGACAATTACCGTGAACGGCAAGGACTTCACTGTTGATGAAAACCAGAGTATATTGGAAGCCTGCCGTGAAGTAGGAATAGCTATCCCAACTCTTTGTTATCACCCTGCGCTTTCGGTCGTAGGTTCATGCAGAGTATGTGTTGTAGAGGTGGAGGGGGCTCGTAACCTCTCACCTGCATGTGCAACTCAAGTTGCTGATGGAATGAAAATCAAGACGAATTCCGAAAGGGTTAACAGGGCAGTGAGGTTCAATCTGGGTCTTCTTCTTTCTAATCACCCTAATGACTGTATGACCTGTGATGTAAATGGCAGATGCGAATTTCAGGATCTAATATATCAGTACGACGTTGTAGATATGTTCCCAAAGACACTGAGAAATGTTCCTCATGATGTCTCCAGTCCATCGCTTTTTAGAGACATGAACAAGTGTATTGACTGTGGGAGATGTGTGAGAGCCTGCGATGAGTTACAGGGTCTTTCAATTCTCTCTCCAGTGAACAGAGGGTATCATGTTCTTCCTCTGCCTGCTTTAGGTGCGCCTATTGCGGCCACGGATTGTATAAACTGTGGTCAGTGCTCGGCCGTCTGTCCTGTTGGGGCAATCACTGAGAGAATGGAATTCAGGGAAGTAGTCGCCGAACTTAGAAAACATGATAAGGTTTTGATAGCGCAAACCGCACCATCAGTTAGGGTAGCCCTTTCTGAAGAGTTTGGAGAGCTTCCTGGAACGGTCAGCACTGGTAAGATGGTTGCCGCGCTTAGAAAGCTTGGATTCGACTATGTGTTTGATACGAATTTCTCTGCCGACCTCACAATTATGGAAGAGGGGTCAGAGCTTCTTAAACGGGTAAAAGAAGGCGGAAAGTTCCCGATGTTTACTTCATGTTGCCCGGGTTGGGTAAACATGATGGAGAAGTTATACCCAGAGTTCACCGAGAACCTCTCAACGGCGAAATCTCCCCAGGAAATGATGAGTGCCCTGGTTAAAACGTTCTTTGCTGAAAAGATAGGAAAGAGGCCGGAAGACATTTATCTTGTGTCGATAATGCCATGTACAGCGAAGAAGGACGAGAAGGGCAGAGATACTTTGACGGTCAGGGGAGCCAGATCTACCGATGCGGTGCTTGTTACAAGAGAACTTGGGAAGCTTATTAGGATGCACAAGATTCCTTTCGAGTCTCTTGAGGAAGAAGAATATGACAGCCCTCTTGGAATTTCAACTGGTGCTGCAATAATATTCGGTGCAACCGGAGGTGTAATGGAAGCAGCGTTAAGAACTGCATATGAGCTTCATACTGGTGAGGAACTCCCACGGCTCGATTTTGAATTTGCACGTGGATTTGATGGGGTAAAGGAAGCAGAAATCGATATGAAGGGCACCAAGGTAAAAGTAGCTGTGGTTCACGGGGGAAGCAACGTAGTAAAATTGATGGACAAAATACGTTCAGGAGAAGCTTTCTACCACTTTGTCGAAGTCATGGCCTGCCCGGGCGGATGTATCGGAGGCGGAGGCCAGCCCAAATCTAGCCAGCCGGGTTATCTTCAGAAGAGGATGGAAGCTATCTATAATATTGACAAGTCTTCGGAAATCAGAAAATCTCACGAAAACCCTGCGATTACTAAGCTTTATGAAGAGTATCTCGGAAAACCTTTAGGACATCTTTCTCACGAACTACTTCATACTCATTACAAAGACAACAGAAAGAGCGTGATCGAGAGAAAGAAAGAACTTGAGGAGATAGCCAAAGGGTAGGTTCTCAAAGTCGTTTGAGTTATCAAGGGGCCTTATGGCCCCTTTCGTTTTGGCTCAGTCCTCCTTTCTTAGCAAAGTGAGAAATACAGCAAATGGTGTCTTGAAGAGGCACTTGATATCAAGAATAAATGATCTATACTTCACGTAATAGAGGTCAAAGGCGGTCTTAATTCGGTATTCTTCCAGAGTTGTAGTGTATTTGTAGTTTATCTGAGCCCATCCCGTTAGACCCGGTTTTACGAGAAGTCTAGACGAATAGCCCGCGATGTTTTCCATTCCAAGCTTGTGAAATGATGGTAGCTCGGGTCTTGGTCCTACTAGACTCATATCTCCTTTGATAATGTTTATGATTTGCGGAAGTTCATCCAGCCTGAGAGGTCTCAGAAATTTGCCAAGCTTTGTTATCGTTTCCTTGTTTCCCTTTGTGTCGAAAGTCCTGAACTTGTACATTCCAAATTCCTTGCAGTCCTTGCCGATCCTTGTTTGGCAGATGAAGATTGGTCTACCCTCCAAGAGCAGAGAAATTAGAGAGACAATAACTGTAACCGGACTGAACAGAACTAACAGTATTACTCCAATAACAATATCCACTAGTCTTTTTAAGCTATCATATGCCATCTTTGGTTCAAACGAGTCATTCGAGGTCAGCATGAAACTTTCTTCTTTGAATTCCGATTTTGCAAGTTTGTAGAGTATGAGATATCTGACGACCGTTGCTCCAACCGCAGGAAGAACGACAAACGGTGATACGGGAAGAAAGACTGGAAAAACACAGCAAGACATAACGGCAGATCCAAGGGTAGAAGCCATCTGTTTTTCTTTATCAGAGATTGTGATTCCCTCGTAACCGCGCATTGAAAAACTGATCATAATACTCATACAACAAGCTGCAATGAATGCACCAAGACCGTTCATTAAGAGCGGCAAAGCCATTAGTAGATCAAGCAAATAGAAAAGGCTGTTCATCATTATATTCTCTCATCTTTGTGTAGATATTTGAACCGGCAATTTCTCACGATGCAGAGTATTGACTCTGTTTTTGGGGTATCATGGAATTTGGGAGGAAGGGATTGAAAAAACTATACCTTAGTGATCTTCATATTGGCGACGGGACCTTGAAGGATGACTTCAAATTTGATTCCGATCTTGTAGAGCTAGTATTGAGCTCTAAGGAAAAAGCGTTCAGCGAAATAATCATTGTTGGCGATGGACTGGAGCTTTTGACTTCAGAGTTTGTTAAGAAAAGAGGACTCTTGCCGTTTGATCAACTTATCGATCAGCTGGATGTGTCGATAATAGATGTTATTGAGAACAGACACAGGGAGGTTTTCAAAGCATTTCGGGAATTCACCAAGAGTGGTAGATTGATATATGTTGTTGGAAATCACGACTCCTTTCTTCTCTTCAATAGAGATCTTAGAAAGAGGCTCATTGAATTTCTTGGTGACAGTGAAAGGGTAAAGATACAGCCATATTATCTCGATAGAGAGTTCAAGACTCTTGCTTTGCACGGAAATCAATATGACATAGTGAACAGGTTCTTCAAGGACAGGAGAAGCGGAGAGTTAATGCAACCATTTGGTGACTACATGGCGCGCTTCATGATGGAGAATTTCGATAAATGCCTCTTGAGAAGAGAGCTTCCCGAACAGGCAGTCAGGGACTACCAGAACATTCATCCTACTTTAGATGTCTTTCAGTGGTTCGATTTTATTAGAAGAGTATATGATGTCGATTCAGATCTTCAGGATGAATGGTCCAGGCAGTTCCTTCTGATGCTAAAAAGCGATGCGGCGCAGCGTTGGATAGACGCCAACTGGCCAGTGTTGAAGGTTATTGAAGGACTATTCGTAAACAAACACGGTGGGATGAAACTCGGTAGTCTTATGGTTAGAATGGTTATGGCATTTAGAAAGCTGAAGAAGACTGATAACCTCTACAGACAGGGTAGGAGATTGCTTGGAGCTGAAGGAAAAAAAGGCTTTCACAAAGCTATGAACAACGAATTCTTTCTAATGTACGGGGATAAAGCTCCCGCAATCGTTCCCGGTGAGCTTAAGGGTGTAATAATGGGTCATAATCACCGTCATGTTCTTAGAATGATCTCTAGCAACGGCGAAGAAAAGTTTTATGCCAATACTGGAACATGGAAACCTGTTGTTGAAATGATTGATGACGATCCCAGAAATGGTTTTGCCAGGAGAGTAGAGCTGGGATATATTACTATTGAGATTGTTTCGAACGAATTTTTGGTTGAGTCAAAGCACATAAAGAAGCTCAGTGGCCTTCGATTTTCTGAAGATACACCGGATAAGAAAAAAGAGGGGATTTCTTTGCGCGAGATTGGAATGCGAGTCTGAGGAGGGATGTAGATTGCACTATTATAGAGGTTCTTCTATAGTGCCAATAATAATCACCTTGCTCTTAGTAATTGTAGCGGCCGTTGTAGCGGCCTTTTTCCTCTGGCCCGTACCGGAACCCAAAATACTGATTTCGAATGTTTCACCGATTCCTAAGAATGCAGAGAGAGTAGAGTATTCGGACAAGGTGTTGTTAAGATGGGAGGCGGTTTACGAACGCCCAAGGCATGGGCTCATGGCAGAGGTTTTTGCCGGAACAGACAAGAGCACTCTAAGCAGATTGGCTCTAGATCTGCAGGGCGAGTTAACTTCTTCAACGGAGGGAATATTCTCATTCTCCCACGAATTTGAAGTAGATCCTCACTCTCAGTACTGGTGGAAGGTCAGAGTCTATACTGAAGGTGGAAAGTCAGCAGAAAGTGAGATCTGGACTTTCGTTTTGATGAATACATACCCCAAACGGCCCGAGTTGCTTCCTCCGGGTGATAACCTTGGTAACGTGCCGCTAAAGGATCTCTTGCTTAAGTGGAATGCGTCCGATCCAGACGGTGATGAGCTGGTTTATGATATCTATTTCGGTAGAGAACCCAGACTTGACGAAAAGGATATGCTAATCAAGGAAATAAGCGAGTCAATGATAGATATTTCCTCTCTTAAGAGGCTTGATTATTCCACAAAGTACTACTGGAAAGTAGTGGCTAGAGATCAATTTGGAGGGGAGTCCATTTCTCACACAGATAGCTTCACTACTCAGATGAGAGCGGATCTGCCGGCGCTGTCGGCTGACAATCCGAGAAGTGGAGCAAGCGATTTCGATGCCGGAAGAGGACTTCTTTCGTGGAAGACTTCTTTGCCTCTCGAATACTATCTTGACGAGCTGGATTTTGATGTCTACCTTTCCGAGGGGCAGTCAAGATATTCACTAATTGGAACAACAAATTCAACCGAGATTGCTGTTCCTTCTCTCAAGGGCCATACAACTTATAGTTGGTATGTCGTTGTTAGAGATGCATCTGGAAAAGAAAAGAAGAGTGAAGAGTGGATCTTCAGGACTTCTAACAGAACACCCATAATCGAGATGGAGTATCCGAATATTTCTCCAGGGCAGGATTCTGTGCCAGTAAAATGGGAAGTAGTAGACCCCGATGGGGATAGTGTTACAAGCGAAGTATTCTTTGGGCCGGATGGTGATGAGCTTGCAAGAATCGCTTCAGGGAGAATGACATCGATTTTCCTCTCGGCACTTGATGAAGAAAGGAACTACACACTATCTATAAGAGCTAACGATGGTCAAGGAGGAGAAACCGTACGAGATATTTCTATTACCCCAGGTAACAAGCCTCCTTCGATCTCTCTTTCGCAGCCAGTGTCGATGGAGTTTGTTGAACCATCTGTTGTTTCCTTTAGTTGGTTTGGAGAAGATCCGGATAGTGATTCTCTTAACTACATGCTTCATTTGAAATCGAAGAATGATTCTAGAATCCTAGGTCCAATCGAATCTCAGGAATATGTTGTGAGAGACCTAGAAGAAAATGAGAATTACAGCTGGTTTATCACTGTGGAAGACTCTAGAGGTGCCTTCGCTAGAAGTGAAGATGCTGCTTTCACTACTGGTGAGAAGTCTCTGGAAGTAGCTGTTCCGTTGACGCCTCGGCCTGGTGAAGTTGAAGTAAGCTTATCCGACACTACATTTAGCTGGGAAATCGATAATGAGAGCGAAGATCTTTCTTATAGATTCGTTCTCGGAAGTGATGACAAGTTGAATGAGATTGTCTTTGAAAACAGAACGAAGGAAACTTCGATTGAATTGCCCTTGGATCTACTTAGTAACAAGAAGTACTTTTGGAGAGTCGATGTTATCCATAACGGTTCTGAAACTGAGGGAGAAGTCTGGAGCTTCACCAGTGAAAATCTGCCTCCAGAGTTGCCAGAGCTTAGATTCCCTGTGAATGGGGCTTTGGAAGTATCAACCAGTGATTTGAGTCTTAGTTGGATTTCAAGTGACCCCGACGGAAAAATCGTGTCAGCAAAGGTATATCTGAGAGATTCTGCTGGAAATGAAGAGGAGTTCGAAGCTTCCGAGAATTCACTGACCATAGAAGAGCTTGATCCCGGTCGACATTACGAATGGGCCGTGAAGGTTACCGATGACGGGGGAAAGAGTTCTGTCAGCGAATACTCATCCTTCGTTACTGGAAACCAGAAGCCGGTTATAACTTTGACCCGTCCACCTAGAATGTTCCTCGAGGGGGCTTCGGTTCCTATAACAATCGAATGGGAACTTGATGATCCCGAAGGCGAAGACATGCTAGTAAAAGTCTTTGTGAGTCCCGCTGAAATATCCCCCGGTATTCCCACTGCGGAAGGAATGAACCTTAAAAAGCACACGATCGATAATCTGCTTTCTGGAAGGGACTATCTCTTGACAATCGAGGCAGAAGATTCTGCAGGAGAAAGGGGACTTATAGAGGTTCCGATCAAGACCAGAGTTGCCGGGCTCGAGTACTTGTACCCATCAGAAGGAACCTATGATAGGGAAAGGGACTTCTCATGGTCATACTCTCAAGAGAACTCCGGATATCTCTTCAGACTGTACGATTCAGACTTCAATCCATTAGTGCGGAAGGTAATTCAGGAAGATGCATATAGACCGGAGTTGCCTTTGGAAGATGGGAAGCAGTATTACTGGGCCGTTTCCGTTTTTAAGGAGGACGGTGAATACGCAGGTTCACCGGTAGCATTTACTTCCGGCTATCCTGGCGCGGTGAGACTTGAAACTCCTGTGAATGGAGAATCGGTGCCAGTCTCTGGAGCGACGTTGAGGTGGAGCCTTGACGGAGACTTGAGTGCAATTAGGCAGAGAGAACTGTTTTTCGGAGAGTCTGGTAACCTTTCAAGATACATCGTCACAAGAGACAGCTTCGAAACTGGAGAACTTATTTCTGGCAGAACATATGAGTGGTATGTTCAGCTTACCAATGACGAGAACAAGACATTGAAAAGTGAGACTTTCAGATTCTCTGTTACCAAGAGACAACCCGAGATCACTCTAATCAGCCCGGTAAACAGAGGATCGGTTAGAAATAGTTATGTTGACCTCACATGGTCCGGATATTCCCCAGACGGAGATCAGCTGAGATATTCGGTGTATTTTGGAACTGGCGAGAATCTAGAGCTTTACAGAGATTCCATGCAGTCAAATCAGATTAGAATATCCGGTCTTCTGATGAACCAGACATATAGTTGGTACATTTTGGCTTCGGACGGGCTAAATGTTGTTACATCCGAAACCAGGACATTTGATGTTACCACCCCGGAAGTCAAGATGGACATTCTGTCCCCGAAAATGGATTCGGAAGTAGATCTTACGCCAGTTTTTTCCTGGCAATCTTCTGAAGTGGGAAGTGGGGAGTACAGAGTGTTTATTGGTGAGTCAGAGTCGGAGATGTCGCTGATTGGTGTAACTAGTGACACTTCTATGAGACTGCAGAATCGATTGGATAACGGCAAGACTTATTATTGGTCAGTTGAGCTCTGGCAGGAAGGAAAGATGATTTCCTCAACCGGTCCAAAGAGATTCAAGACAGTGTCTTCCGAGAGTCCTGGTGTTTTAGGAAGTGTCGATGTGTTGGCTTTCTACTTCAACGACGTTTTGAACATAGTTTCTTTGAGCAGTGCTGGCCTGGAAATCGTCGAAATCCCTTATCAGTATGATGGAAAAAACTCCATAATTCTGAACGGTGATCTGCTCTATGTGATAGACCAAAGTGGAAGACTGTCCACAATCAACTACCTTTCCGGTGAGGCAGGAGTTATAGACACTTTAGTTACTAATACGGTTCCAGAGAAACTGATTATGGAGGGCGGTTATCTCTGGATTCTAGACACGAAGAGTGCAGGAACGGTCATTAGAGTTGGTCTCAGCGAAAGTGGTATTCCCGAGACAATGGAAAGTGTATACAGGGACTGGACAACACCGGTTGATTTATTCGTCACGCAAGATCTCTCAAGAATTTTTCTAGCCGATGCACTGTCGGGAATAAAAATTCTCGAGAGAGAAGGGGCAATATACAACGATCGCACTTCAAGGTTTGAAGTTCCCCTAGATGGTTATTCCAGAGCAGTTGCTGAAAAGAACGGCGTTGTTTATTCCGGAGAGGCAGGAATAGACGGTGGTTTGAAGCTCATTGATATATCGAGATCGACAAAGGCTAATGTGGGAAGGTACTACATTGTTCTCGAAATAGAAGTGTCAGGCAGTATTCTTTACGCTTCTACCGATAAGGGAGTGTCGATTGTAGACATTAGTACTCCAGAATCGCCCGTAATTCTCCGAGATTTGGAGCTTACCCAGGTCGATGAGATCTCAGTTGAAGGGAACCTCTTGATAGTGAGATCGGGAAGCAACATGTTGGTTTACGATGTAGAGATACCTAATGATCCAGTTTTGCTCGAGAGCAGAGAAGAATAGAATCCCATTTTGGAGGTGTTGGTGTGAAGAAATTACTGTTAGCAGTACTTGTTGCATTCATTTCAGTAGCATTGTTTGCTGTTAGTGACAGCGTACTGGTTATGGCAATTGAAACTGAGCCAGTAGGGTTCGATCCGACGCTTGTTACTGCTTTTGCATCTCACAGAGTTCTTGAGAATGTTTATGATGGTCTTCTGAAGTACGATGAAAACATGAATCTTGTGCCAAATCTTGCCGAAGATTTCGAAGTGGT
>JAFGAP010000147.1 GCA_016933635.1 Kosmotogaceae bacterium | reverse complement strand
GATGTGACGCCGCGTATCGTTCTTTGTGTCTGAATGTAGCTAAATAGGCGAAGAATGCATTGGTATAATATACGTGCCATGTTTCTTGACTGAAGAATTTCAAAAACATAGACGGTTCCACCAGAAGCTACCTGCAGCTCTTAGAGAATATACGAGCAGGGAATAAGACTAGACAGAGAGTTCTGGTTAATCTAGGGAGAGTAGACGATCTCCAGAACAGCGGTCAGATAGACAGGCTGATTGAAAATCCTGCAAAACATTCCACAAAGAAGTGGATAACTGTCAAGGAATAGTACTGATATCCCCCTTAGGATTTCCCCATCTTTTATGCAGAAAGTCGTATTTTCGCTTCCTTCTTTTGTGTGCGAACTCCCTCAAGAAGCGACTCCACTTGATCTTACGATTCGTAGACAATGCCATCCCCTGGTGCCGCTATTTGCACTCCTGCATAGTACACTCTAACTTTGTTAATGGCATGTAAAAAAGTGAATCAGTCATCAAAGAAGCAAAAGAGAAATCATCTTCTGTTCCGCCGAATTCTTGTTCAAGAAGCGCTTCTTCTTTATTGAGACACAGGTTTTTCTTCTGTTTTCAAGGAACTCGGAGATTTAGACTGTTAATCGGCTATTATTATAGATGGTCGTTGCGCATTGAGGATAGTGGTATTTTGAAATCAAAACAAATATCTGAGACAATAGGACCGGTCAACCTGTCGACCGGATATCAGGAGGACTAGTATGAAGAACGAAGTTCCGATGTACAGAGTTCTATTTAAACGGATTACTCAGATGATAAAAGAGCAGGAACTGTCTCCTGGAGACAGGCTACCAACTGAACGCGAGCTTATGGATGAGTTTGGGGTAAGCAGGGCAACTGTCGTTAGGGCGATGACCGAGCTCGAAAATTCCAGTGTTGTCAAACGAATACAAGGGAAAGGCACTTTTGTATCTGGAGAAAAGCTCAATCTTCATTTGCCAGGATTAACGGGATTCAGCGAAGATCTCATTATGTCATCTGGGCAACCAAGAACGAAAGTTGTCAGTTATGAAATTGGATCGGAAATGAGAGAGTCAAAGTACTTCTCAGAAGAAGATAGAGAACTCATATACATTGTTAGATTAAGGCTCTCAGGGGAAGATCCCATCGGAATCAACTACAACTATGTCCCATACATCATTGCTAAGACAATTGGATTTCTCCCGGAGAACATCGATGCGAATCCCAGCACCTCCCTTTATAGGCTTCTCGACGAATACGGTTATCAACTTGATTATGCCGATCAGTTTTTGGAGGCCAAGGCGGCTACAAGAACCGAAGCAAAACTTCTCAATATTCCTCCTGGAGCACCGGTAATGAGTTATGAGCGAGTGACACATACTACAACAGGAAGAGTTGTTGAATTCGTAAGGGCTACAATCGCTGGAAATGCATATCGTTATAGTATTAGGCTTTACAGAAATGGCTCTGGAAATCAAATTGGGGGAAAGTTTCCTAATCTCAGGAAAAAGGAGTGATGTAGATGTTGAGAAAGGCGTTAGTGTTAATGGTTGTTCTAGGATTGCTCGTCAGTTTCGGTTTTGCTTTGAAGATAGGAGTCACCACAATCACACTTAGACATGAATTCTTTCAAGCAATTGAAGCGGGAATAAGAGATGCTGCCGCTCTAGCAGGAGTTGAAGTTGAAACGTTCGATCCAGATCTGAGCATGGAAAAGCAGGTAGCTGCGATGGAAGATTTCATTCAGAAGAAGGTAGATGCCATTATTCTTATTCCGATCGATGTAAAAGGACTCATTCCAGTTACTACAGAAGCGATTGCAGCTGGAATACCGGTAGTCACTGTAGACATGCCTGTTGAGGTCCCGGGAGTTATTACGTTTGTCGGTACTCCCAATAAGCAAGTTGGCTATGAGCTTGGCTTGGTTGCGAAGGAATACATAGAAAACGAACTTGGTGGCAAAGCGAAGATAGCGATAGTAAGGTGGCTAGAATCTCAGATTCAGATCGAAAGAACGGAAGGTTTCTTGGAAGCACTTGCAGATATGGACGGTGTAACTTTCGTTGGCGAGTATCAGGGGTATGATCGCGATCAATCATTCAACGCAGTCAGTGATTTGTCTATGGCGCATCCTGATCTAGATTTGATTTACGCTCCGGCAGAGAACTCTGTTGTTGGGGCGCACGCGGCCTTGGAAACCTTTGACCTTCTCGAAAAAATCAAGATAGTTGGTTTCGACATGACAGATGAAGCTCTTAGAGGGCTTAATGATGGATCGATACTGGCTATGGCACAGCAGCAGCCTTACCTTGAAGGAAGAATTGCAGTTCAGGCTCTACTAACCTACATCAAGGGTATGGAAGTTCTAGGAAACGACTGGGTTCCTGAAAACAGTTTGGTTCCGGCTAAGATCTTTACTCCGGATAATGTAGATACGTTTGAGCGCGATCCAACTGAACCAACAGTAAAATAGAGTTGATTATCGACGGCTGGAGGAGTAATGGCTCCTCCATGCCGTTATGCTTTGGGGGCAATGGAAGATGCGGCGAGATTCGAATTCTGGTTCGACTTTAGTTTCGGATAGTAGTGCTTTCACCAAAGAGTGGTTGCTTACCAAAGGAACAACTGTTCTTGGTTTTGTAGCTGTTTTCCTCTTTTTCACGTTCTCGACCGACACATTTTTTTCGGTATCAAATTTCCTGAATATTGGCAGGCAGATCGCCTACATTGGGGTACTGTCCGTCGGAATGTCCTTCATTATAATCACCGGAAATATTGATCTTTCAGCCGGTTCAGGAGTCGCTCTCTTCGGAGTGCTTCTAGCTGGCTTCATGGAGCTTAATGGAATCCCTCTATGGATGGCCCTTCCGCTCGTTGCAATGATTGCCGCCGCAGTCTACATCGGCCTAGGTTTCATGGTTGCTTATCAGAGGATTCCGGCTTTTATCGTAACGCTGGCAATGTTCACAGCTTTCAGGGGACTGGCCTTCATCTACTCAAACAAACCGATCTACGTCTCTGATCAGTCTTTGAGGATCATGGGACGAGACTCAGTACTCGGAATTCCAATAGCAATATTCATAATGGCTGCCTACTTTCTTATTGCATGGGTTCTTCTTCATAAGTCCCAATTTGGAGCTCACGTATATGCAGTCGGAGATAACGCTGAAGCTGCTCGCCGATTTGACATAAAAACAAAGAAGGTCATTCTTTCGGCTTTCGCAATCCAGGGAGTCTCCGTCGCTCTATGTGCAGCTCTCATTAGTGGCAGACTCTCCAGTGGCAGTCCAAATGCAGGTACTAGCCTTGAAATGGACGCAATAGCTTCTGTAGTTCTAGGTGGAGCAAGTCTTTCAGGTGGTAGGGGATCTATTCTAGGTACGCTTGTGGGAGTGCTTCTTCTAGGTTCTCTGAATAACGGACTGAACTTGTTAGGAGTTTCTTCTTATAATCAGATGGTTGTAAAAGGAATGATAATTCTATTTGCAGTCTGGTTGAACTATATTAGAGAAAGAAGCAGGAATAAATGACATAGATTGGATGTGATTGATGTGTTTAAGGATGTCTTTCCGGATCGTCCTAATGCACTCAAAGAGATATTTGGAAAAGAGAAGATTGTGATTGGCATGATTCACTGCAAACCACTACCGGGGTCACCCTTCTATGAAGGAAATTTCCGAAAAACTCTTTGTGCTGCTTTAGAGGATGCAAGAACGTATGTTGAAAATGGAATTGACGGATTGCAGATTGAGAATGCTTGGGATCTTCCCTTTCCTAATCCCAGGGATATTTCCTTTGAAACGGTCGCCGGGCTGACTGCGGTCGCAATGGAAATACGTTCGAAATTCAATATTCCTATTGGAGTCAACATGCTGGCCAATGGAGTAGTCCCTGCCATGGCAGTGGCATCTGTTTCGGGGCTGTTGTGGGTAAGATGCAACCAGTGGGCTAACGCTTACGTAGCAAACGAGGGATTTGTCGAGGGTCCGTCGGCCAAAGCACTCAGGTACAGATCCTTCTTGAAATCCGATCACATAAGAGTCTTCGCTGATGTACATGTGAAACATGGAAGTCACGCAATCACAGCAGACAGATCAGTTGAGGAGCAAGCATTAGACAATGTTTTCTTTGCTGCCGATGTCTTGATTGCCACGGGCGAAAGAACAGGTGATGAAACCAGCTCGGGTGAGATTAGAACGATAAAGAAAGTTTCAAAACTACCAGTTATTGTGGGAAGCGGAACTTCTGAGAACAATATAGCCCGTATACTCAGTGAATGTGAAGGAGCAATTGCAGGAACACATCTGAAAGTCGATGACAAATGGTGGAATCCAGTTGACGCAAGCAAAGTGAGAAGCCTTATGAAAACTGTTGAGCAAATCAGAGGCGAATGACCGTGGGAAGATTCGTGAGGACGGTTCTCGGTGATATTTCTTCTGAGGATGTAAAGGGCAGACTACTGGCACACGAGCATGTTAACTTCGATACGTCGAAGATAAAGCACGATTCTGATGCCTGTTTGATTGAACCCGAGACGATCGCGCAAGAACTCAAGTACTTTTCCGAAGCTGGTGGAGAGGTAGTGGTTGACCTTTCTACCATTAACACGGGACGCAACCCGAAGACTCTGGAAGATATCGCTTTGAAATCCGGTGTTCGAATCGTTTGTCCCACAGGATTCTATTTTGGTCTGTATCTTCCTCTCAGAGCGATTAGTGGAAGTGTAATTTCTATGGCCGAGGAATTCGTCAGGGACATAACTGAGGGAATCGACGGAACTGATATCAAAGCTGGAGTAATAGGTGAAATTGGCTGGGGGCAGCAGACACTCCCCGCGGAAAGAAGAGTGTTCGAATCAGCTGTTATAGCGCAGGAAACGACTGGGGCGGCAATAATTACACACACATACTTCGGCTTTAATGCTATTGAAGAGCTCGATTTTCTGGAGAAGACGGGTGCGAATATTGAAAAGGTAGGGATAGGTCACATGGATCTATATCCTGATCCAGAAATCCATATCGAAGTTGCGAAAAGAGGAGCATATGTCTGTATTGACAATATCGGAAGAATTGATTACCGTCCTGATTCTGAAAGAGTAAAGATGATACGGCTTTTGTTTGAGAAAGGATTAGGAGATAGGGTAATCATATCTTCGGATGTATCTAGGAAGAGTCACCTTCACAAGTATGGTGGTCACGGATACGATCATGTCTTGAAAACATTTGTATCAATGCTTAATGAAGAAGGCTTTTCTAAGTACGAGGTCGAATTGCTTCTTCATGAAAACCCTTTAAGGCTTATCTCGATTTCAGGTGAATGATATGGTCGGCGTTTTCGGTAACATTATTGTTGATCTGGCTGCGGAAGTAGACTCATATCCCGCCGCGGACGATGAGGTCGAAGTCCATTCCCTAAAGGAAATCTCGGGGGGGACTGGTGCAAATACTGCCGTGGCAGCGGCTAGACTTGGTGCCGAAACTGTCTTCTTTGGGACAGTTGGCAGTGACTATTATGGTCAGTTTCTTGTTGACAGCCTAATAGCCGACAATGTCAAACCCATAGTGAGAAAATCAGACAAGTTTCACACTGCCATATGCATTGCAGTGTATGATTCGTCTGGCGATAGGAGGCTGATGACATATCTCGGTCCTAATCTCGATTTCGAAATGACTGAAGAGACAAGAAGTTCGCTGAAAGACAGCAGTATTATCCACATAAGTGGTGGAAATCCGTATCATTGGAGTCTCGTAAGGGAAGAATTATCTGAGGGAGCAAAACTATCTTTTGATCCAGGCAGCATGGTCTGTAGGACCTGGCCGGATGAAACTTTGGCATTCTCTCTAGCTGCAGATTATGTTTTTCTGAACAAGAATGAATGGAGTTTGCTTGGGAAAGAGTCACTACTTGAAACCGACGGAACAGTATTCTTGAAGTTAGGTAAGGAAGGTGGAAGAGTATACGAAGAAAGAAAAATTAGGATTGAATGGAAGGCAGTACCGGTTAAGCAGATAGATTCAACTGCTGCTGGAGATGTTTTCGATGGGGCGATTCTTTACGGAGTCGATAAGGGTCTAACTCTTGAAGAATCGATCCAGATCGGAAGGTATGCTTCTTCCATTACAGTATCAAGAATTGGAGCTCAATCATCGATGCCAACGATGATGGAAGTAAGAAGGTTCATTTATGATCGGGGGGAGACATGAGGGAAGAAAAAACTGTTCTCGAAGTCCGAAACATAAAGAAACACTTTGGAGGCGTTCAGGCGCTTAGAGGAGTTGACTTTAAGCTTTTTGAGAAGGAAACAGTCGCACTGATGGGTGACAACGGGGCTGGGAAGTCCACGCTAATCAAATGCATTTCAGGGGTCTACCTTCCAGATGAAGGTGACATATTCATCCATGGAGAAAAGGCAAGCATCAAGACCCCGTCTGATGCAAGGAAAGAGGGAATAGAGACTGTCTATCAGGATCTCTCTCTTGCTGGACAAATGGACCTGATTTCCAATATGTTCCTCGGAAGAGAACTGATCAAGCTGAATCTTGGAATTATGAAAATTCTCGACAGAAAAGCCATGGAAGCCAGAACCAGAAAGGCTTTAGAATCTATAGGAGTATCTACGGTTCAAACTCTGAAAACCGAGACGAGAAATCTTTCAGGAGGCCAACGTCAGGCCCTCGCATTAAGCAGGGCCGTGTCCTTTGGAGTGAAGATTCTGATCCTTGATGAACCTACAGCTGCAATGGGTATCAAAGAGTCCAGGAAGATTATCGATCTAATTCTGAGGCTTAAGGAACAGGAGATTCCAATGATTCTGATATCGCATTCAGTTCCAATTGTTTTTGAGGTTTCAGATAGAATTGTTATCATGAGACAAGGACAGATTGCTGGAGAGCTGAGAACGGCTCATGCGAAACATGAGGATATCGTCTCTCTTATGGTTGGCGTAGGAGAAGGCTTCGGAAAAGAAGCAGAGAAATGAAAAAACTCATTGGAATGATTCACCTTGGAGCTCTGCCCGGTTCACCTAGAAACGAACTTGAGGTGGAATTTCTTGAGGCAAACGCGCTTGAGGATCTTGCTGTCCTGGAAAAGGCAGGTTTTGATGCTGCGATAGTAGAGAATATCTCTGACGAGCCTTTTAGAGTAAATTCTATTGAACTGGAGACGTATTCAACCTATGTAGCGATACTCAGGACCATTATCAAGAAGGCAAGAATAAAGATTGGGGTTAGTGTTCAGATGAATCTCTGGAAAGAGATGATCGCGGCTTCAAAAGCAACTGGAGCATCCTTTGTCAGGATTGCTGCCTTTACGGAAGAGAGAATATGTGCCGAGGGAAAAATAGGGCCAGTGGCTGCCGGTGCCCTAAGATATAGAAGAGCAATCAATTCGAAGGTGCTGATTGCCGCTGATGTTCAGGTGAAGCACTCTTTTTCTGTCATACCTGAGGATCATTCAGATTACTTCGCACAAATGGCGGACAGATTCGCCGATTATGTGGTTATAACAAGTTCGTCCACAGGAAAAGCAGTTGATATTGAGTATCTTTCAAGGATGAGAAAGATCTTGAAGAAGCCAATTTGGGTAGGGAGCGGTGTTTCCGAAGAGAACATCATAGATATCCTAAGAATTGCTGATGGCGTCATAGTAGGTACTTCGATAAAAAAAGATGGGCAAACGACAAACCCCGTAGATATAGATCGGGCTTCGAGAATTATCGAAGCAGCTAGAGGTGTTGGGATTCACGACAGTTGAAATCGCATCTAACAAATGGCATTGCTGCAGTTCCTCTATCTACTTAGCAGATAGAATTTGGGAACTCTCTGAAACAGTAGTCGCCAATTCCGAAAAGAGCGCAAGAAAAGACAGAGAGGGCTGAAACAGACTACTCGAGAGATGACAGTAATACTACTGAGTGAACGTTTGCTAATGGCAAAGCTGAATCGTAAGGGCGAGCAACAAGAGACTTTCCTCAATCGGTATGGCTTCATCTAAGAACGTCTATAAATCTCATTAATTGGGCTTCTTAAAACATCGGAGAGGCAGCATTCTAACTTTCATTTCCGTTTCTTGCTATATTGGCTTTTCTCAGAGCTTTGACTGACAGACTATCTCCAATCGTGGAGAAAATGCGAGCTGACTTGATTCAGAAAATCGAGTATGCTTCTTTCCATGGAAAACATCAAGTGATGCTTCATTATGGTCGTGCAACATGCATCTCCTTTCATTGTCGATCAATTTCTCCAAAGGATGGCAAAGTGCTATAATTCCATTGCATGGGGGTGTCCCCGTGGGCGGAGCAGGCAAAGGGCTCCGCTTAACCTTTCTTTTCTGTCCTAAGAAATGCCCTCACAGATTTTT
>JAFGAP010000014.1 GCA_016933635.1 Kosmotogaceae bacterium | reverse complement strand
TTTCTTGCTGAAGAACGCCCGCCCATCATTCTCGGAAGCTCTGCGAACAACAAGGCTATCACCAACATCCTCGATAGTTTCGCCTCCGTAACACCGAGCGAAGAATACAGAACCGGACTGAATGAAAGATGGCTCCCCGATCTTACTGTACTGGGACACTACCTCGCGGCTAATAATGCAGAGAAACTTGATCAGGCAAGGAATGCCGGTTATTGGGTGACAAACGCTGGTAAAACAGGGGCTGATGCCTACAATGAATACTGTGAGCAACATCCCCTGGAACTGTGTACCGAATATCTTCTGAAGAAATTTAAAGAGTATAAAAAAGAAACTGATCTACTCGACTTGAAGGATTGCTACAATCAAATCAAGGTCAATGTTGTAGGACTTGTATCGAAAATTGACCGTGTACTCCTCGCAATATCCAAAGTTCGTGCGATAATAGAACAGTTTCATTTCGGCTCTGTACCAATAGTAACCCTGCCTGTCGTTATTAATAACTACATCGAGATAATCCGCGAGCGAAGAGTGTTTATTGAATCTCTATGGGCACAAGAGCATCTTCGTATAACAAAACCGGGAATCTTTCTACGTATAATAGACCGGATCCGTTTCGGTAATGTTCAAGTACGCAGGGCACGAATACAATCTGCACTCATTCAGAGGTCTGAGTTCTCGGGATTTCTTACCGAAACAGATTTTTATCGACTTTCTGAATCTTTATGGAAACAGCGAGAAGCAGATTTTCAACAGGAAGTTACACTTATCCACGTTCTGAACGATAACACACTACACTTTGAAGCACTGGAACCGTATATTTCTGATATTCAAAAAGATGTTCTTGCTTCTTCTCCAAAATGGATAGAACTTATTCAGGAGAAACTCGACATCAGAGAACGGCATGATGCTTTCTGGTGGGCACTTCACGGACTGGAGTGCAAATGGCTCATGCAGCGCGACGATGAGGCTTATCGGAAACTGAATCTTGGAGAGAGTCAAAGCGTACAACGCTGGAAGCAACGGGCTTTTCTCACGCCGGTTTTTGTTTCAACCTTTTACTCGCTTCCCAAGTTCTTTTGCTACAGTAAAAAGACTCCGCAGGATACCTGGATTAACCCTCCTTTATCAGAATTACTCGACCTTCTCGTAATAGACGAAGCAGGACAGGTTGCGCCTGAAATTGGCGTGCCTGCATTCGGCTTGGCCAAGAAGGCGGTAGTTGTCGGCGATGTTCATCAACTCGAGCCTATCTGGAATATTGTGTGCGAATCCATAGATTTTTCGAACTGTAAAAGAGCAGAGATACTCTCTGCAACTCAAGTCTATGAAGGATTCGCGCGGTCCAACAGGAGTAGTGTTAATGGAAGCTTGATGATTCTTGCCCAGGATGCATCAGCGTTTATCTATCCTCCTGATTGGAACGAGGCCGGGGCTCTTCTTGTTGAGCACAGGCGATGCTCTCCTCCCATAATCGAGTATTGTAATCAATTTGTATATAAATCACTCCTCAGTATCAAAACAACTTTGAAGAAAACAGAATTACCAGCTTTGGGATATTGTCATGTAGGCGGAGAGTCACGAAAACACCATACATCGCAATCAAATCCGGTCGAAGCCAGAGCGATAGCTGCATGGCTA
>JAFGAP010000146.1 GCA_016933635.1 Kosmotogaceae bacterium | reverse complement strand
TATTTCCTCACCCTCTACATAAACGTTTGCAGGAAAAAGTCCATTCTCCGTGCATACCGTTCCATATTCAAGGGCAAGGTCGTAAGTCACGATCTTCCACCCATTGTAAGAGCCATGATTGCTTTGGCCGTGTGCAATCTGTTTTCTGCTTCGTCTATAACAACTGACTGTGGACCGTCTATTACTTCGTCCACTACTTCTCTGCCTCTGTCGGCTGGAAGTGCATGCATGTAAACGGCTCTCTTTTTAGCAAGCTTCATTCTTTCCGGAGTACATATCCAATCTTTGTTTCTTCTCACTTCAGTCATTATCTCCTGGGGATCGTCTGAAACATAGAAACCACCCCATGATTTCGGAATCACAATATCAGCATCTCTGAAGGCTTCGTCCATATCGTGAAGAATCTCAAGCCTGGCTCCGCTTTCTTCTGCATTGTTCTTCGCCAGGTCAACGATATCCGGCATTAAGTCAAAGCCTTCGGGATATGCCAGCTTGACATCCATTCCGTATCTAGTAAAGAGAAGAATTTGTGACTGGGGAACGGAAAGAGGCTTCAAGTGACTTTCAGCATATGCCCATGTGATGGCGACTTTAAGTCCGCCGAGATTTGTTCCGAATCTCTCACGTATTGTCATCATGTCGGCCATAACCTGCATCGGGTGATAGATGTCATCCTGAAGATTCAGGATGGGCACATCTGCATTTTCCGCAAGAGAACGAAGGTAGGAGTTCCCGGTTTCAAACTTGCAATGTCTTACCGCTATCGCATGACCGTACCTTGAAAGGATCATCGCGGTATCCCTTGGAACCTCTCCATGTGCCGTCTGCATTGTCGATGGGTCTAGATAATGAGCGTGACCGCCAAGCTGCGTAATTCCCGCTTCCATGGAATTTCGAGTTCGCGTAGATTGATCGAAAAACATCAAGAATACAGTCTTGTAAGGAAGCAAAGGTGTAGGGTCATTTGTTGCAAACCTTCTTTTAAGATCAGAAGATAGATCTAACATAAGGTCGATTTCAGTTCTGTCGAAATCTTGTGTGGTAATGAAGTCTTTGCCTCTCAAAATGCTGCTCATTAAGTTACCTCCTAATCTATTGAGAAAGTCTTAATGGAAGAAGAGCATACATGGCTGCCGCCCTAACTAGATGATCCACAGGACACTGATCGTCCGGGCTGTGAGCGAAAATCTCATTCGCAGGACCAAATCCGATTGTCGGAATTGTAAAAACGCCGGCCGTCGCGATTCCGTTTGTGGAGAAAGTCCATTTATCGACAAAGGGCTCTTCTCCAAAGACCTCCCTGTAGGTGTTTACTGTCTTCTGAACAATTTCACTGTTTTCATCCATTACCCATGTCGGAAAGTATTTCTCGACTGGATATACAAGTCCCGTGTACGAAGGTCTTTCGTAGAAAAGCTCCATGATCTCTGCCTCTTCGCCTGACATTCTTATAGCTTCTTGGAGTTCCTCTATTACCGTCTCCTTAGTTTCGCCTGCTGTCAGTCTCCTGTCAATCTGTATGGTACATTCATCGGCAACTGCGTTTTGAGATGGAGACTTGAAGAAGATCTGAGTCACTGCTATTGTTCCCTTTCCGAGGAAGGGATCATCTCTCAATTTTTCATTAAGAATCTCAATCTGCTGAATGATTCTGCTCATTCTATAAATAGCATTAATTCCCCGTTCAGGAGCGCTAGCGTGGCACGAGAGACCTGAAGTTCTAATTTGAAGCTCCATTCTTCCTCTGTGACCTCTATAAATGTTCAAATTTGTTGGTTCAGTAATTACAACATAATCGGGCCGTATTCCATCCTCTTGAACAATGTATCTCCAGCAAAGGCCGTCGCAATCTTCTTCCATTACCGTTCCCGTAATGTAAAGGGTGAAGTCTCCAAGAAGGCCTTCTTCTTTCATGATTTTGGCCCCGTAGACCATTGCTGCCATTCCCGCTTTCTGGTCTGAAGCTCCCCTTCCGTATATAGTCGCATCAGAAACCAGTCCGCCAAAAGGATCTACCTTCCATAACCTTTCGTTACCCACTTCCACGGTGTCGACATGCGCATCCATGGCGATTGTTTTCTTGCCATCTCCTATCCTTCCTAGAACATTTCCCAGCCCGTCAATCTTCACTTCGTCGAAACCGACTTCGTTCATTTCCAATTCGATTCTCTCAACTACCTTCTTTTCGCCGGCAGAAAAGCTTTGGATACTAACTAGATCGCTAAGAAATCTCGTGAGTTCTTCCCGGTATTCTTCGGCCCTATTAAGAAGATTTCTAGACATTATCTTCACTCCCAAAAAAAAGTTGTATTCTTATGATTTTAGCTGTCCGAATTTCATGAGAAAAGCAAAAGACTAATTCATAGAGCTTTGATAATAGTATAGCTCGACAGGCGCCAGTTCTCAAACAGAATAACCAATCTATTGAAGCCCGCTCCAAATATCTGTGAAGAAAAAAATCGTTGGCTTTGCTTAAGGCGAAGATATAATCATTGATGGGAGGTGAAGTAATGAGAACTCTCGAAGTAGAACACCTGCGAAGTAGGATTGGAACTTTTGATCTGGGACCGATAGATCTCTTCGCAGAAAAAGGGGAAATAGTTGGGCTAATTGGACCATCAGGCTGCGGTAAGACGCTTCTTTTAAGATCGATTGCGGGACTTCAAGAACCTTTATCAGGGACTGTGACTATTAATGGAGAGGATGTCACTTTTCTGGAACC
This sequence comes from Kosmotogaceae bacterium, assembly GCA_016933635.1. Taxonomy (GTDB): domain Bacteria; phylum Thermotogota; class Thermotogae; order Petrotogales; family Kosmotogaceae; genus Mesotoga. The sequence continues at coordinate 7,510 of JAFGAP010000146.1, read as the reverse complement.
TCATCTCCGGGGACTTGCATTCGTGTTTCAGGAAAACGCCCTGTTTCCTCACATGGATACACACAACAACATTGCCTTTCCGCTTTTGGTCTCGAAGGACGCGGATGCCGACGTCAAAGTAGCTAAGAGAGCTGAAGAATTAGATGGCCTCTCCAATTACCTTGACCGTTGGCCAAAAGAATTGCCTGCGGGGATGAAAAAACTCACAGCATTCGCGAGAGAGACAGTGAAGAGATTCAATATTATAATGCTTGATGAACCTTTTGAAAGACTCGACAAGAAGATCAGAACTGAACTGAGATCCACAATGAAACGTTTGTTGATGGCCCTGGGGGAGTCGGTAGTAATCGTTTTGAACGACCCCGAAGATGCATTGGCAGTCGCAGATAGAGTATATGTGATGGATAACGGAAATGTAGTTCAGCTAGGATCGCCAAGAGAGATCTATGATGAACCGAACTCGCTCTTTGTTTTGGAGCTCTTCTCCACAATGGGGATCAACAGAGTGGGCGGCAATGCATTCAGACCTGAGGATGTCATTATGTCCGAGTACGGAGAGACGTTCATCCCGGAGCACTGTGGCCCCTACGATTCAAAGCGTATCATATGTAATGGAAGAATAAGTGGTGAATATGTGACCATATTGCTTCCTCTTGAGTGTCGGGATATGGACTCGATTACACTTAAAATTACGAAATCCTTTGATCTGTAAACGCAGAGTGTTGCTTTGCCTTTGTTCACTATAGTTAGGGCTAATATCCTTCGAAATGTTGTATAATCAGTATTGGTGATGTGTAAAACGTTTTTATGAGAAGCCTTTCTCAAGGAGAAAGGCTTTTCTATTGGTTGGAACAACCTCCAAAAGCCTGTCTGGATAATCTGTTATGATTCCGTCAACACCAAGACCGATCAATCTTTCCATCTCATCGGGTTCATTCACTGTCCAAGGAATGATCTTCATTCCAGATTGATGCGCGCTTTTCACCCAACCGTCGCTCATTAAGTTATAGTTGGGCGAAATAACACTACATCCAATGGTGGCCAACATCTTTCCAATATCGAACCCGAAGTTCTTCAATCTTAAACCTGCTGTCCAGACTGTTTTATCAAGGTTTGTGCTGGATACAAGTGCGGCGGTCTCAACAGAAGGTTGAAGCTCCTTGGAGATCTTCAGTGCTTCCCAATCAAATGATTGTATTGTACACAGTCGTTCGAAGCCTTTTTCGTATACTATCTCAAGAACTTTCCGGACATGTTCCGTTAGATCTATTGTGTCTTCGGGTCTCTGAGGGAAATGCTTTATTTCAATATTGACTCTTATTTGTTTTGCGTGACTAATGTTGTGCTCTCTTATCAGAGAGAGTACTTCCTCAAGAGATGGAATTCGTTCTCCATCCAGTTGCTCTTGTTCAGGCCATTCTTGGGGTTGTCTGATACTACCAATGTCGAATCCTTTTAGCTGTTCAAAGGTCAGACTATTGATGAGAACAGCTTCGCCGATGAACTCCCGGTCTTTTCTAGTACGTTCTGGATTAAGGTACGGGTCGTGATTGATAACTACTACACCATCTTTGGTCACTACAGTGTCTAGCTCGATTGTATCCACACCCAGTTCCATAGCATAACTAAAAGCTGCAAGTGTGTTCTCAGGCATAAGCCCTCTACAGCCACGATGGCCTTGAACATCGAAATTGCCGGTTGAAGAAAATGCTGTGGTGATGGCAAGCAGAGCAGCAATCAATAGAACTCCCGTAATAGTCTTCATAATCACACTCCAGTTAAAAGTTTTGAGTCATTGGTTGTATAATTCTCCTAGTCATTCGGAAGGAGATTGCATTGAACTTAAGTATTCTCTTCTTTGAAGCTCTGATTTATTCGAGTTTAGCCACAAAAAACCTTCTCAGTCAGTACTTTGATGTGACCGGTTTCTCTTCAACGGAGATCGGTATTCTTATGGCAGTGCTGCCCGTTGTCTCAGTGATTTCGAGTCCGTTATGGTTTAGACTAAGCTCCAGATTCGGTCATGACAAGATATATTATATAGTATCGCTTTCTTCAGCATTTTTAATATGGCCGATATTCGTTACCAAGGGTTTCGCGACCACTCTGTTTATGATGATCTTGTTATCGTTCTTCTTCTCTGCTGTTGTTCCGCTAGGAGACTCGATAATAATTAATAAGTTGAAAAGTTCTGGTGGTCGGTTCGATCGTGTGAGGCTTTTCGGCACAATTGGTTTTGCGATTACTTCATTAGTCTTGAGCAGATTGGTGGGTTTCAGTTTCTTCTGGTTATTTGCAGCATCGGCGACAGTGCTTTCTATCTCTTCTCTCTTTGTTAGGCCAAAAACTGGTGATTTGGAAGTTGAAAATCTTCATCACACTTCAGGCAAAGGCTCAATTCTTCAACTTGCGATGATGACTGTTGGTATGTTCTTTGGAGTTACGTTGAATTCCTTTCATAACTCCTTCATTGCTGTATACACAAGGGAAAAGGGAATGGATTCATCGGTTGTAGGGATGGTCTTTGCGATTACCGCGCTTTCAGAAATACCCTTCCTTCTCTTTGCCGATAGAATAATTGAGAAGATTGGCAGCATGAGGATTCTGTTGTTCGGAATGATCGTAATAGGGGTGAGGATGATTCTCATATCTTATGCAACAAATGAAGTTTTGCTCTATCTTGTAGAGTTTTCACACGGATTGACATATATTCTCATGTACTACTCTTTGTTTCACTTCATCCACTATGAACTCTCCGGCAAGAGCCTTATGGTAGCCCAAAGTCTTTTCTGGGTTGTGAGATCGGGGATGACTTTCATAGTTGGATCGATCGGAGGGGGAATAGTCATTGACTTGTGGTCAGTTACCTTTGCTTTCAGGTTTTTCGGAATCGTTGGAGTTGTTTCGTCTGCAGTAATGATTATTTTCTATATACGAGTCCGCAGACGGAAAAACGCGTTGATTTAAGCTTCTCTTAACATATTCTTTGAAGCTCATCGGTAATTGCAACTCTATCTAATCTAATGATTAATACCAATGTTTGAAATGAAACTCAAAAAACAGATATTCAATCATTACCTTCTGTTCATGAAGAAACTGTCCTCCTCCCAATTCTAGAAGCCAATAATCGAACATGGTAAGCTCATACCAAGCTTATTGGAACGTGAGCACGGTGTTATAATCTGAATGGATGTTCCACCGTTTTCAATTTCTGAAAAGGGAGGGGTATTATGAAAAAGCTTCTTGTACTAGTTCTTCTGTGTCTATCGATCTTTGCTTTCGGAAAGACCACGATTAACTTCTGGCACGCAATGAGTGGTAGCAGACTGGGAGCGGTCGATGCAATTGTCGAAGGTTTCAATGCCGAAAACCCCGACATTGAAGTGGTGGCTCAGTTCACAGGTTCATACGCAGAGACACTTACTAAGGCCATAGCTTCATATCGAGCGGGAGATCAACCTCACATTGTCCAGGTCTACGAGGTAGGGCTTCAGACTATGCTGGACAGCGGCGCTATCAAACCGGTTTTTGAGCTGTCGGGCCCGGACTATGACTGGGGAGACGTAATTGGACCGATTCTTGACTATTACACTGTAGGTGATCAGCTTTACTCTATGCCCTTCAATTCCTCAAGCGCTATTCTCTATTACAACAAGGATATCTTCAGAGCTGCGGGACTAGACCCGAATGAACCTCCTTCCACTTTTGAAGAACTCTACGAGATGGGGAAAAAGATTGTCGAATCGGGAGCTGCACAGGGAGGAATATCTTTCGGATGGCCAGCGTGGGTGTTCGAGCAGATGCATTCCGTTCACGGACAATTCTACGCAAACAACGAAAACGGTAGAGCTGCCAAGGCAACCGAGGTATTTTTCAATGACGATTTTGGTGTCAAGGTTCTTGCTGAATGGATCAAGTGGGCTCAGGCGAAGGTCTTTCTTTATGGTGGAAGGGAGTATGACGCCAACCAGGCTTTCCTAAGCAAGCAGGTGGCAATGTTGATTCAATCGACTTCATCTGTGAGTTCTATTGAGTCAAAGGCCGATTTTGAAATGGGTACCACATTCCTTCCATCAATTCCTGGTTATCCCAAAGGGAATTCCGTCATCGGTGGCGCTACTCTTTGGGTGATGAAGGGTCATACAGATGATGAATACGAAGCGATCTGGAAATTCTTCCAGTACCTCATGAGAACAGAAGTCACCGCAGAGTGGCACAAATCTACCGGCTATTTCCCGGCAACAAACAGCGCAGTGAAGATACTCATGGATCAGGGCTGGTTCTCGGAAAATCCGAATCACCTTACCGCCTTCCTTCAGATACTTTCTGGGACTAGAATTCCCGAAGCACAGGGAGTAAGGCTAGGGAATTTCGTCGCAATAAGAGATATTGTCGACGGTGCTATCGAAAACGCAATTCAGTACACGGGAAGTGATTACGAGGGAGAGGCAAAGAGAATCCTCGATGACGCTGCAGAAAAAACGAACACTGCTCTTGAAGAATACACGTTGATTTACGGTAAGTGAAGAATGCGATCCCCTGACAGATTTGTCAGGGGATCCTTAGTATTTTCCGGACGGTGATTAAAGCATGAATAGTCGTTTTCCTAACAAGCTATTACCGTACTTGCTGCTTCTACCTTCGGTAGTTGTGGTCATAGTTTTCCTTATTGTCCCTACTATTCAGTCTCTTTACTTGAGTTTTTTCAGAGTTTCCCCCTTTGGGGACCGGCTGATCTTTGTGGGTTGGTACAATTTCACAAAATTGTTCAAGTCCTCGGACTATGTTGACAGCCTGATGATCACCCTTATTTTCGCGGTCTTCGTAGTGATAATTGGTTTGACCGTGGGAATGCTCCTTTCAGTACTATTGAACCAGAGACTAAAGGGACTTCAGTTCTACAGAACCCTTTTTATATGGACATACGCTATTTCGCCGGCCGTTGCGGGAACAATATGGGCGCTGATGTTCAGTCCTTCGAGTGGCCCGGTGACATATTTACTAAAGACGTTTTTTGGAGCCGAAGTAAACTGGATGATGGACGGGAGAGTCGCTCTACTAGCTGTAATTATCGCCGCCTCATGGAAGATGCTGGGCTACAACATCATCTTCTTTTTGTCGGGTCTTCAAACAATTCCCCAAGAGCTTACTGAAGCGGCTGCTATAGATGGCGCATCTAGCGTGCGCAGATTTTTCAGAATTACCGTACCTTTATTGTCTCCGACCACCTTTTTTCTACTTATCATGAATACGCTTTACGCATTTTTTCAGGTTTTTGGTTTGATAGACATAATGACAAAAGGGGGGCCGGGCGACGCTACGCAGGTTCTAGTTTATAAGCTCTATAGAGATGGTTTCATTAACCTGGACACGGGCTTCGCTTCTGCTCAATCAATAGTTCTGTTTGTTTTTGTGGCGATCTTGACTGTTTTGCAGTTCAGATTTGCGGAGCGTAAGGTTTTCTATGGATGATGGTGGGGTGAACTAGATGAAGCAAAGAAAATCGTCCGTATTTTTGAGTTACCTGATACTGACATTGGCAATAGTCGCGATAATGTTTCCGATATACTACGCCTTCACCATGAGCACTTTCAATGAGAAGGAAGCATACTCATTCCCACCGAAGTTTCTTCCTAGCGTTCATGCTTTTGACAACTATGTAAAAGCCTGGGAAACAGTCAATATGGGTAGGCTAATATTTAATAGCTCCTTCATTGCAGTTACTGTAGCGCTTGCCAAGATCTTTCTATCAATGCTTGCAGCTTTCGCTTTCACATATTTCGGCAACTTCAAGGGTAAGTTCTTTTTCTTTACAGTCATACTTATAACACATATGCTGCCGCTACCAATTAGAATCGTACCGACTTATGAGCTTATGAGGACATTTGGTTGGGTTGATACTTATAGGGCTTTAACAATCCCCTTCTTTGCAAGTGCGACAGGAACTCTTCTTTTTAGGCAGCTGTTCATGACGGTTCCTTCTTCTCTTTCCGACGCAGCCAGAATTGACGGGGCGGGACCAATGAGATTCTTGTTCAGCGTATTGATTCCACTTTCGAAGACGAACGTCGGTGCCCTTTTTCTCATTGAGTTTACTTATATGTGGAATGAATACCTATGGCCGATGATTGTCACCAATAGCAATAATATGCGTGTAGTTCAGATAGGAATCAAGATGCTTTTGGCCAGCGAAGCGCAAGCTGCAGAATGGAACATAATAATGGCAGGAGCAATAATCGCAATGATACCTCCTCTGATTATGTTGCTGCTGTTCCAGAAGACCTTTATGGAAGGATTCAGCCTTAAAGAAGAAAAGTAGATCTATACCGACCTCTCCTATCTGTTTATGGCGTTTTCAATAGCTTTTAGAATTACCTTACTGCTGTAGGTTGCCCCCGAGACTACGTCCACCTCTACAGACTGGTTACGAATAACCGATTCGGTGATCGCTTCCGCGGGCTTTCCTCTGCCGTGATTGTGTTTAACGATCTCAATTGATTTGATTTCATGTTCAGATACAGCGACTCTTACAGTTGCACTCACTATTCCGGCTCCGAAACTTCCTTCGTAAAACCCATCATCCAACTCAGAGAGGTTTAGCGGAGCGAATTCGAGTGTGTCCAATTCTTTCAGTCCGGCCTCGAGTTTTGGAACAACAAATACGAACATAATTATTAGCAGAGAAGCTATGACAATACCAACCGTGACAAGTACTCTTATAAGGGTCCTTCCCTTCATTTTCTTTCCTCCTGAAATATGTCATTACTGGATTTCTACCGGAAACAGACGGGCCGGCTAATCCTCAAAGTCTTTAACAAATCTGTCAATATTTTCCGGGATGACATGGGGCTGCGGCTTTCCCTTTGAGGCGGCTTTCAACATCATTCTTGAAAGAAATCCCAGTCTTTCGAGATTGAACTCACCCCCAAAAAAGCCTTTGGCTGTGCATTTGTCCAGAAACTCCTTCGGGAAGTTCTGAGACAAGTAATCGCTGAAGCTTTCTTCTCCTGCACCCATGCAAAGGAAGACGCCCAAGCGCTTTTCCTTAAGTGTTTCGAGGTTTTTCTGTACGAATTCGGTAATTTCTTTCTGCACTTTGCCAATTCTAATAGAAGCTCCAACGATAACAGCATCATATTCAGAGAGGTCTGGCGAAGAGACTTTCTTGATGTTGATGACGACACTTTCGCCTGAGAGCATTTTAGAAAGTTTTTCAGAGCATTTTTCAGCTGTTCCGCTTCTCGTTGAATAGATGATTGCGGTTTTCATAAAGTACCTCCCCCCCAATATCAATCAGATTACTTAGCTTATTTCAGTTTACATTATAAGAGATATTTGTGATTGTAGTTATGTAAATGACAACAGTATTCCCTATTCTCATCGAGAAAGCGTTTTTCGGGTGGCCGCTCTTGAAGAATTCTGCCATTGTGTTATAATTCTATGCGTTGAAATCCCGCTTTGCCACATAAGGCAAAGCCACAGTCCAAGGGAGGAGGAAGTTAATGAAGAG
>JAFGAP010000145.1 GCA_016933635.1 Kosmotogaceae bacterium | reverse complement strand
TCCTCCTCAGCCTCCTTGCGCTCGGTTATATCCTGATACAACACCTGGAATTGCTTCTCACCATCCCAAAATACTTCTCCACGGGATACTGCTAAATGTCGAACTTGACCATCTTTACGCACAATGCTAATTTCATAATTCGGCGGGACATATTCTCCTCGCTTTCGCTTCTCTATCCTCTTCCTATGCTCAGCATAGCTCTCAGGAGTGTAACGCTGCTTGCTAGGCACAGATATCAATTCCTCAAGGCTACTGTAGCCATAAACAGCCAGCAAAGTCTGGTTGGCATAAAGAGTCTTTCCATCCTCGCTGACGACGCGTATACCCAGAGGAGAGTTTTCTATTGAATCGCGGAAGTTTTGCTCCGAGAGGCGCAGAGCTTCTTCAGCCTTCTTGCGCTCGGTGATATCCCTCTGCATTAAAACAGAGTAAAGAAATTTCCCTTCAGTATCTCTAACCGCATCAGCGCTTAACAGGACAGTTCTCTCCACTCCTTCTTTTGTTCTTATTTTCAACTCTTCGTTTTCGATTTTGCCAGTCTCCTGCCATTTCTTGAATAATCTCCTAGCCTTTCGACGAGACTGAGGCGCGTAAACTGTGTTAATAAGCGACTTTCCGATTAGCTCCTCTTCTGTATAACCAAGCGTACTCAAGGCAGAGTTGTTTATGTCCAGAATTTTACCTTCGGGCGAAACCATATGGCAGTATGCAGGCGCGTTTTCAAAGAATGTCCTGAACCTTAACTCACTCTCTCTCAGTGCTTCCTCAGCCTTCTTGCGCTCAGTGACATCGTGGCATATCGTTTGAATAAACTCCCTGTCGCCAATGGTGGTTAATCTGTTGGACACAAGCGCATCATAATGGGTACCGTCTTTGCGCTTGAGTACCAACGGGTAATCAACAACGCCACCATATCTTCTAATTTCTCGTAACAGTATCTCTCTATCCGCCTTATTAACATACATGTTAGCCACGTCGAACTTACTTAAGTCCTCAATCGAATATCCGCTGATATTCTCCATAGCCTTATTTTGATTAACTACCCTACCATCAACGGAGGAAAAAGATATTCCAAAGGGGGCATTATCGAATATATGGCGGTAATATAGTTCGCTTTCTTCCAGAGCCTTCTCCATTTTTTTACTCTCGGTTATATCTCTAACATAAACACAAAGAGCGCTTGCCGTGGGATAAGCGTTGATTTCAAAAACGAAATCTCTACCGCCGATAGGAAGTCTATGGATAAGATATTGAGGCTTCTTCGTTGCCAGGGCTTTTCGGTATAAACTCTCAGCCTTTCTCGTATTCTCATCATCCGGGAAAATGTCGAAGATGTGTTTCCCCAGCGCATCTTTAGCCGGGATACCGGTAAGCTTCTCGCTGGCCTTGTTCCAGTATGTGTATCTGAGATCTTCATCCATGGCAAAGAAGATGTCAGTTATACTTTCGGCAAGTTCTCTGTATTTAGCTTCGCTTTGTTTTAGGACTTCCTCAATCTTCTTCTGCTCGGTAATGTCCCTTGAGCGTATCAAAACCCCCTCAGGCACAGGCTCCATGCTGAGCTCAAAACAGCCTTTGCTGCCATCGGGGAAGATAAACTCATTTTCCATGTAATGAGAGACGCGTTTCTCCATACAACGTCGGAGTTGGGCAAACATCTCTGTTTTCTCGATTCTAGGACATGCTTCCATCATGGTTTGCCCCAGCAATTTCTCTTTTAGCTGTTGCTTATAGCTGGCTGCAACTTCATTCAGATACAGGTAGCGCCAGTCAAAACCTATAATCTGACAACCCTCCAGCATGTGGTCCAATATGTCTCGATAGTGCCTCTCGTACTCAGACAGCATGTCTTCTGCCTTACTGTGCTCAGTTTTTGCAACTTCCAGTTCGGCAAGCCGCTGGCGCAACTGTCTTAGCTCATCGATGAGCCGCTCTTTGGTTTTGTCCACATCGTCCATCTGACATCTCCTAAAAATAGACTGGCACTACGCGGGGCTACAATACGAAATCCTTTTGCCCGACTCATTTCTACTACGTTCAATCGAATATGTCAAGTTAGGGAGGGAAAACAACCATGAGATTGGTTCGCTTCGCTCGCAATGACAACGCTCCCTGTCATCGCGAGGAGCAGTGGCGACGTGGCGATCTCAATAAGAGGCAGTCTTAGCTGCTAGACAGAGATTGCCACGCCTTCAGCTCGCAATGACAGAAAAAGGGCTCGCAATGACACCATCGAGGAATGTACAGTCCCCCCTCTCACTCTGACTCTCTACCACTACGGGAAGGAGTATTAAAAGTTATGACTTTCCTGCAAAACTTGACAAGTTGGGAAAAGGTGGTAAAATGTATGCCTA
>JAFGAP010000144.1 GCA_016933635.1 Kosmotogaceae bacterium | reverse complement strand
TGCGGGACTTGGAGATTTCTTCTCGAATCTCTCACTTGAATATCCGTACAAACCCGTTGTTCATCTTTTTGAATCATATATGCAGGGGAATAGAACAGTCCCCGGGGTTCTTTCAGCTTTGAAGAAGATCTCCTCCTGTCCCGTGAAATACGACGTAGTGGTCCTGACCAGAGGTGGCGGTTCTGCGAGCGACTTGATGTACTTCGACAACCTGGATTTGGGAAGTGCAATTTCGGACTTCAACAAGAAGTACTGTCCTGTACTCAGCGCTATCGGCCATGAAAGAGACTTCACGATTCCGGACTTCGTCGCATGGAAGAGATTCGATACTCCTACGGCAGTAGCGAGAGGAATAAGCGAACAAGTAAACGAGTATGTCGCCTCTCTTGAAGAATTCGCAGACCTCTTAGACGAAGAGATCAATTGGATATTCAAAAGAGCAGGGAGCGAGACCGATCCCGAAAGACTTGGGATCATGTCGGACAGGATAGAAGACAATATGAATCGTACTGAGAATTTCTTTGATGATGGGATAAGGGTTTTGTCGGGAACCATCCTTCACAGGATAGGCCAGGCTGTGAACGAACTTGGGTCCTTCAATCCTACCAGGTATGTTCTCTCGATTGAGCGAGTAATGAACGAAATATCAGCAGTTACTGACGGCCTGATAAATAGGGCAGAGACGGCTATCCAAAGAAGTCTTCACTATAGCGAAAGTCAGCTAGATTATTCAGGACTGAGAAATCAGCTCGACAGGCATTTAATGAACGCAAACGGACAAGTTGAGCTACTTGACAAAGGAATACTCAGACTGTTCGATGACAAAATCAACGAGGCGGGTAGCGATCTCGACAACCTCTTCAATGAACTCACTTTGCATGGGGGATATGCTGCCTCGCTCCTTTTCGGTGGTGTGGTTCTGAAGAAAGCCGACAGAATTATCAACAGTGTCGGGTTAGTCTCTCGCGGGGATGAAGTTGACTGTATTTTCAAAGACGGTGAAGCAAAAGCTACTATAGATGAAGTGAAATCGGAGGTATGACATGGATGAAAAAACTCTCGAATCAATTCTGAAACTGAAAGAAGATCAGATAAACGCTATGGATTTCAAGAAGCTTCTGGGCTACATAAGAGCAATTGACGAGTATTTCCGAGGCAACTCTCAGATCGACGTTGAAATAGCGCTTAAAGCTTACCAGAAGGCAATTCAGCTGCTTACAGCCGCCCGACTGCGTTTGATCACTCTCAAAAAGGAAAAAGAGGAGCTTGATCATCAGTACTCGAGTTTTCTGAATTCAATTGAGTCGGAAGAGGTTTCCGAGGAGCCTCAAGAGACATCCACGGAAGGCGAAGATGGAAAACTACCATTCTGAGAGCCCTCTGCGCGAAATCACTCTAAGAAACGGTGATTCTTGTCACTTCTACAGAGCGGATATCGGCGATTCAGAGAGAATAATCGAATACATCAATTCAATAGCCGATGAGTCCGATTACCTTAGCTTTGGAAGAGGTGAGTTCGCAATGAGCCGTGAGGACGAAAGCCGTCTCATAAGTTCCTTTAGAGAGAGAAGCAACTGTCTCATGGCCGTTGCCGAATGTGATCAGAGCATAGTAGGCCTTATCACGATGCAAGGGGGCTCCAGAAAG
>JAFGAP010000143.1 GCA_016933635.1 Kosmotogaceae bacterium | reverse complement strand
TGATCCATAGTGCCGCAATTACCAGAATAGCAAGCTTCTTTTTCATGCCGCACCTCCTCTATGATGATTCTCTCACAATTGCTCATTCGGACGGTCCTCGTTTCATGCCTCCCTCAAGAACCGTTGCTTCACCAGAAACAGATGGACACTCTTACAACAGAAGACATTCTACTTATTTCTTTCCGTAAGGCCATGAAACTGATCTCCCCTTGAGGAAGAGCAACTCAGATCGTGGACGCTATCAGAACCCAGTCTTGTTCGGATGCTATAATATATGTTAGATGAATATAGTAAGGAGGTAGTTTTAATGAAGATCGCTATTCCCACCATTGATAATAACGGTCTCCAATCGCGGATTTCGGAGCATTTCGGTCACTCTCCGTTCTTCGCATTCGTAACTGTTGAGAACAACGAGATTGTCACTCACGAAATCGAATCAAACCCTTTCGACCAGCACGAGCCGGGTGAGATTCCAGGTTACGTGAAGAGCAAAGGCGCCAACGTAATAATAACAAGAGGCATGGGTGGCCGTGCGAGGCAGTTCTTCGAGACTCTTGGCGTACATGCCATTACAGGAGCCAGTGGGACTTTAGAAGAGCTCGTAAGGACTTACATCGAAGGTGAGCTTTCCAGTGTTGAATACGAGCCCGAAGACCACGGAAAGTTCCACAATCACTAATTAATGACATGGAGTACGGCATGAGAAATATGAGGGGAAGAAGAATGGGGATGGGCAGATCCTGGATTGAGCTGTATCTGCTTCTTCTCATCGCCGAAAAGCCTGCGCACGGTTATGAGCTTTCTTCTAGAATCAACGATTTCGAGATCCCGATCTTCGGTGTCGGTCAAATGGGAAGCCTCTATCGTGTGTTGGGTAGTCTCGAAGAGATGGGGCTAATAAATTCGGAATGGGACACAGAAGACACCGGACCAGCAAAGAAGAACTACAAGATCACGAAGGCCGGCCTCGAATACCTGAAAACAGCGGAGGTCAAGATAAAGAGATTCAGGGAGAACGTCGACAAGTTTCTTGAAAGACTGAACGATCTGAATAAAATATAAAGCCCTGCGATGCAGGGCTTTACTTTACATAAGTGGCCGGATTGTCAAACAGCTTGAACAGTCCACCAGTATGAATGAAAACAACTCTCTTCCCGGCGAACCTTTCCTTTGAGATCTGAAGCATTCCCCTGAATGCCTTCGCCGTATAAACGGGATCAAGGAAGAAGGCTCTCTCCCTGGCAAGGGTCTTTATTAGCTCTATATCCTCTTCGGAAGGGACTGCATAGGCGGGGCCCGAGAAATCGTCGACTATCTCGATCTCACCGTTGTCTACAGACACGTCTATTTCGTACTCCTTCATCTCACCGATCAGTTTCTTTGTCTTTTCCACGAAGAATGAAGAAGGATCCTTCGTGACGTTTATTCCTATGACTCCGGTGTTGTAGCCAAGCGTCCTGAGACCCGCCAGGATTCCCGCATAGGTCCCGGCGCTGCCGACCGCAGTGAAGACGGCTTCAACTCCGTCGAGATTGATCTGCCCTGAGAGTTCTTTTATGGCGTCTACGTATCCTCTCGCTCCCAGTGCGTTTGAACCGCCCTCCGGGATAAGGTAGACCTTCCTTCCCTTATTCTCGTACTCTTCCTTCTTCCTGGCGAAGATCTCGTCTATTCTCGAATACTCCTCCTTGGTCACATAATAAATGTCGCTACCCACCATGGTATCCAGAAGGACGTTCCCTTGAGGAATTTCCATCGGCCTTCCCCTGAGGAAGAGAACCGGCTGCATTCCAAGCGATCTCGCCGCCATCGCCGTCGCCCTGCAGTGGTTCGACTGAATCCCCCCGCAGGTGAATACGGTGTCTGCCTTCTTTTCCAGAGCATCTTTCAGAAGATACTCGAGCTTTCTGATCTTGTTTCCGCTCGTGATAAAGCCGGTTAACTCGTCGTGCTTACAGAAGACTTCGAATGGAAGATCCAGGTACTCTTCGATCCATTCAAGCCTGTTCACGGGCGTAATACCGTTAATGAACTTCAGTTTCAAGTTCTCACCCCCTACTCTTTCTTTCATCTATATTAGAGACTATTCCGTTGAGTTTTTCAATTCGCTCCCACGAAGGCGGATGCGAGTAATATAGTGCTGCATACGTAGGATGCGGGCTGAGGTTAGATAGATTAGATACGGATAGGTTCTTCAAGGCTCTTATCATCGGTTGGGGATCACCAATAATCTGCGCCGAATAATTGTCGGCCTCGAATTCCCACTTTCTGCTTATAAACGAGTCTATCCAGTCTAGCACCGTGAAGATCGAAGACAAAAAGATCCCTGCATAGAGCAGAATCGCATACTTCTCTGAGATACCGAAAATACCGGCGACGGTATCGCTTTCGACTATCATCCACAGAAGAACCACTGCGAAGACCGCAACTGTGTTAGATATGAGCATCCCCTTGAAAATGTGTTTACGCTTGAAGTGGCCGGCTTCATGGGCAAAGATCGCCTCTATCTCTTCAGAAGAATGCTTCTCGAGGAGGCTGTCGTAAAGGACTATCCTCTTTGCCCTTCCGATGCCCGTGAAAAAGGCGTTTGTGTGGCCGGTTTTTCTTGATGCATCCATAACGAGGATCGATTTGACCGCGAAACCAGATTTCTCGGCAATCGCTCTAATCCTTTTCATAAGGTCCTCATCTTCAAGCGGCTTCAGTTTGTAGAATAGCGGCAGGATCACTGTCGGGAATACAAGCTGTGTAAGTATCTCGAATCCAACAACGCCAATAAGCAAATAGACCCACCAGTATTCGAAGGAATCAATCGCAAGGAGGGCAAGATATACGAGTGGGATGCCGATCGCGGCCGCAAGAAGAACACCTTTTATCTTGTCCGAGACGAATGTTTTCGGTGTTGTTCGATTGAATCCATATCTGTTCTCCAGGACGAAAGTCGAGTATATCGAAAAGGGTAGAGAGATAATGAAGGAAATTGCGGCGATCAACGCGAAAAAGAC